>CAYOIG010000238.1:0-1981 GCA_964403915.1 uncultured Myxococcaceae bacterium | reverse complement strand
CTACGACTGCGGCAGCCCGCCGGCAATTCCTGCTGCATCCTCGCCCCGATTCGGCGTATAAATGCGCCGGGGGAATTCGCGCCATGATGCGAGGATCTCGGATGCGTGTGTCTTCGAGCCGGCAGCTCCTTGCGCTGGCCTTTGCGGCGGCGGCGTGTCTACCGGCGCCGGCCGCTCGCGGCTTCGACTTCTTCGAGCAGAAGATCGAGCTCCACGGCTCGTTCGAGGAGCAGGTCCGGACCATCTCCGATGACCTCAACGCGCACCTCGATCTCACGCAGTGGTATCACGTGCTCAATCTCGAGATGGATCTCAACATCGCACCCGATGGCTTCGGCCCGGTCGACTCGCTCACCGGCTTCGTCCGCGCGGAGATCCGCTACGACTGCACGTGGACGCGCGCGTGCGGCATCTCCGGCAGCGCCAACATCTTCGGCAATCGCGCCAAGGCGCTTCCCGCGCGGCTCTCCGGCGCGCAGAATACGGGCTTTGCCGGCGTGGACAGCTTCCAGGCGCCGAGCCAGCGGCAGCCGGGCGGGAAGATCGCGACCACCCAGGTCTACCCGGCGGATCCGTACTCGGCTCCGCCGCTGCCCGCGCTCACGCAGAACTACCGGGGCTTCAACCTCATCCCGTCGATCGACACGCTGTTCGGGGTTCGCGCCGTCGTGAACGGGGTCGAATACACGCCGGCTACCTACACGTTTTCGCGTTACCTCAACTACGGCATGGGCTTCCGTAACGTCCGCGGCAACGAAGATTTCATGGGCACCCAGACCCTGCCGTGGGATCCGAAGGACGACATCGATCCGCAGGCGACGCTGGCCGATCGCGTCAACCCGTTCCGCGCTGCCGACATCAACCCGATCACGAACCTCGGCGGCTCCACGGTGCTGCCCTACCGGCAAGCGCCGCTGTTCGCCCCCGGTTCCGGCCCGGCCGATCAGGCGCAGGGCCTGTTCTATCCGAGCCCGCAGTACGCGCGCTACCTGCGCGATGGCGGCAGCGACCCCTTCCAGCAGAACTTCAGCCAGGAAGAGCTGGCGTGGAACCGCGGCGCCAGCCAGGCCCAGACGAAGGAGCTGAAGGAGGCCTATCTCGACATCAACATGCTCGAGGGAGCCCTCTTCCTGCGCCTCGGAAGGCAGACCATCGTCTGGGGCAAGACGGAGCTCTTCGCCACGACCGATCAGTTCAACCCGAACGATCTCGCCCTCGCCTCGCTCTCTTCCCTCGAAGAGACGCGCATCCCCGTCTGGGCGGCGCGGGCCATCTACTCCTTCTACGAGGTCGGCCCCTTCTCCGACGTGCGGCTCGAGGCCGCCCTCGACCTCGACACCTTCTATCCCGCCGATCTCGGGCGCTGCGGCGAGGCCTACACACCGAACCCGGTCTGCGACAAGACCTACGGCCTGCTCGCTCACGGCATCGCCGGCCTCGGCATCGCCGGCGAGAACCGCCCGCCCCTGTGGTGGCAGAACGTGCAGGGCTTGCAGGGGGGAGCACGGCTCGAGTTCCGCTGGGAGAGCTTCAGCTTCGCGCTGGTCGACTTCTACAACTACGAGAAGCTGCCCCATCAGGCGCGTCTGACGACCTTCTCGCGCAACGTCGATCCGGTATCCGGCCGGCCGCGGCGAATGGGGGCCACGGGGAGCTGCACGACAGGCACCGAGCCGGACTGCCTGCAGAGCGGCACCGACGCGCTGCAGAAACACTCTCTCAACCAGCAGTACTTCGCGTTCGTCTGCTCGGCGAGCGTGGGGTTCAACAACCTCGACCGCCAGGTCTGCGCGCAGAGCGTGCTCACCAGCGCAGCGCCGGTGATCGGCGTGATCAACGTGACCGAGATCCTCGGGAGCATCCTCTCGGGCAGCCCCAGCGGCATCGGGACGCTCTCGAACGGCGACTTCCTCGGCGGAGCGATCTCCGTGCCCCGGGTGGCCGCCAGCATGGATCCGAATGATGGGCCGGGCTCCGGCTT
>CAYOIG010000237.1:0-2013 GCA_964403915.1 uncultured Myxococcaceae bacterium | reverse complement strand
GGCCGAGACCTCGCGAAGGCCACGAGGGGAGGGGTTCCCGGCCCGGGCGTGATGAGCCCTTGCTGCTTCGACTGTGGGGAAAAGCAATCATCATGCCACGGATCCCCTCCGTGAAAGAGGCGCCCGAAGCGCGCGCTTCCTCGGAGGAATCAGGCCCGCAGGCCGAGCTGCGCGGGGGCCGTACCGGTGCCGCAGGCCTGTAGTCGGCGACACAATTTGTGTCACCGGGGTATGGGTGAGTCTCCCGTCCCGACCCGGTGGCAGCGGATCGCCGCTTCCGGCCGAACCGATATCCTCGCGCTCCGACCCGCGCCCGAACCCCCGAACTCTCGACGGCTACCGCCGCCCGCGGCGACCGGCCAGGCCCAAGGGACGACGTGCCGACGCCCACCCGATCCGACGAGCGCGTTTCGCTGACCCCTCTCTTTGCCTACGCAGCCCCCGCTGCCGGCATCGGGCTCATGTTCTTTCTCGTGAGCCTCTATCTCCTCAAGTTCGCGACCGACGTCTTGTTGATTGCGCCGGGTGTGATGGGGCTTCTCTTCGGCGCATCGCGGATCTGGGACGCGGTGGCGGACCCGCTCGCGGGCTACTGGTCGGACGCGACGCATTCTCGGCTCGGCCGGCGGCGGCCGTGGATCCTCGCCTCGCTGATTCCGATCGTTGCGTCCTTCCTCATGCTCTTCGGGCCGCCCCTCTCGCTCTCGGGCGTATCGCTCATCGTCTGGATGAGCATCGGGATCTTCGGCTTCTACACGGCGACGACGATCTTCTCGGTGCCCCATGCAGCGCTCGGCGCGGAGCTTTCGACGAGCTACGACGAGCGCAACCGCATCTTCGGCTGGCGCCAGCTCGCATTCAACGCGGGAGCCTTCGTCGCCGTAGCGGGGATGAGCGCCATGATCCGCTCGGAGGATCCCCGCAGCACGGCATGGACGATTGCGATTCTCGCGTCTGCCGCGACGGCGCCCCTCATCGTCTGGTGCGTCGGCGGCCTGCGCGAGCGCGCGGCCTACATGGGACGCGGCGCCGCCAACCCGTTTGCGGCGGTGCGCGACGTCTGGCGAAATGTGCACGCACGGCTCCTGCTCGTCGTGATCCTCATCGAGCACCTCGGGTCGGCGACGATCGCGATCCTGACTCCCTACCTCTCCGAGTACGTGATCCATACGCCCGACAAGACCTGGCTCTACATCTTCCTCTACATGCTCGGCTCGACGATCACCGTGCCGATCTGGATCCGGCTCGCGTCGCGTTTCGGCAAGAAGGAGCTCTGGCTGTTCTCGATGATGGTCGCCGGCCTTTCGTTCGGGGGAATGTTCTTTGGCGGGCCGGGGGACGTCGTGCTCATTGCGACCCTCTCGTTCTTCGGCGGCACGGCCAACGGCTGTGGCGCCGTGATCAGCCAGTCGATCAAGGCGGACGTGATCGACTACGACGAGTGGAAGACGGGAGAGAGAAAAGAAGGGGCCTACTTCGCTGCCTGGAGCTTCGTGTTCAAGGGATCGGGCGGCATCACGATGATGATCACGGGAGTCGTGCTCCAGATCGTGAACTTCCAGCCGAACGTCGAACAGACGGAGACGGCGAAGCTCGCGATGCGGATTCTCTTCGCGATCTTTCCGCTGGTCTGCTACGCGATCGGCGCCGTTCTCATGACGCGGTTCACGCTCAACCGCGAGGAGCATGCGCGGGTTCGCGCGGAGATCGACGCACGCCGCGCGGAGGGCGTCAGCGCCCCCTGAGAAACTCCTCCACCACGCCAGCCGCGAGGAAGCCCGGGCCGCCGAGGATCATGCCACCCGGGTACATCGAGGCTCCGCCGAGGAAGAGGCCTCGGATCGGCGTCTCGCTGCGCGAGCACAGATCGTTCGGACGCAGGTAGCCCATCTGCAGCGGCGTGTAGGCGCCGTGCTTGATCGAGCCGCGCTTCATGGTCGTGAGGCGCGCCTCGATGTCGAGTGGCGTCGTGTGGCGGCGGAGTGTGACCTCGCCGAGGTCGGCGTAGGTGCG
>CAYOIG010000236.1:0-1833 GCA_964403915.1 uncultured Myxococcaceae bacterium | reverse complement strand
AAACTGCTCGACCTGCGGCGCGTCCCAGCGCACGGGGATGTGGACGTAGCTCATGCCGAGCCCGGTCACGATGGCGCCCTCGTCGGCCAGCGCGCCGTCGGACGACGGCAGGGCGAGGTTCACGACGGTGCCGAAACCCTGTGCGGCGATTTCCTCGAACTCGCGCGCGGTGGGCTGGCCCGAAGTGGCGATGCGGTCGCCGAGCTTCGCGAAGCGGAGGACGTTCATTCGCGTCTCCCAGGCGGCGCTGCGCTCGTTGTCGCTGCTACAGTGATCACGACGCAGGGCGAGAATAGCCGGAGCCGAGGGTCGTCGCGCAGCCGCGGGCTTCCGCCTCGGCCCGGCGTCTGGCAGTATGCGCCGATGCGACGACCCATTCTTCTCGCGGCCCTGGTCGTGCTCGCGGCCCTCGTTGCCTTCGCGCTCTGGCCGCTCGGCGACCCGCGCTTCGAGATCCAGATCGATCCCGAGGCCGCCCGCACGAAGCAGGCTTTCCTCGCCGAGCCCGCGGCGCGCGGGTCGGAGCTCCCGAACGTGGTTCTCATCGTTGCCGACGACCTCGGTAAGCACGACGTGTCGGTCTATCCGTCCGCATCGGTGCCGACGCCCAGCCTGGAGCGTCTGGCCCAGGAGGGCGTCACCTTCGCGGCCGGCTACGTCACGACTCCGGTGTGCTCGCCCTCGCGGGCGGGGCTGCTCACGGGCCGCTACCCGCAGCGCTTCGGCTTCGAGATCCTCACCCACGATCGCTACCCGCGAAGCCGTCTCGAGGCCTGGCTGGCGAAGAACGTCTTCTCGAGCCACGGCTGGCACGCGGCCGAGCCGCCCCGCGTGCCGCTCCCTAGCGACATCTCACGCCAGGGTCTTCCGCCGGGCGAGATCACCCTGGCGGAGCTGCTGCGCAAGGCGGGCTACGCAACGGCGATCTTCGGCAAGTGGCACCTGGGATGGAGCGATGCGGCCTCTCCTGGCCAGCACGGCTTCGACTACCAATACGGCTTCTACGATGCCTTCAGCCTCTACGCAGACCCCGACGATCCGAACTTCGTCGGTGTTCGGGGCGACTACTTCGCGGATCGCTGGCAGTGGTGGACGGGCCGCAGCGGCAATACCGCCATACGCCGGAATGGCGTCGTGATCGAGGAGAGCGGCTACCTGACGGACCGGATCGCCGCGGAGGCCTCGGCCTGGATCCGCGCGAACCGCGAGCGACCTTTCTTCGCCTACGTCCCGTTCAACGCGCCGCACGCTCCCCTACAGGCTCCTCGATCGTACGTCGAGCGCTTCGCCAGCGAGCCGAATCCCGACCGCCGGGTCTACCTCGCGATGATCGCCGCCCTCGACGATGCGGTGGGCCGGATCCTCGCCACGCTCGACGAGGCCGGCGTGGCCGATCGCACCCTCGTGATCTTCACGAGCGACAACGGCGCCGCGACGTATACGGGCATCGCCAGCAACGCGCCGCTGCGGGCGGGCAAGCTCACGAACTTCGAGGGCGGCGTGAACGTGCCGCTCGTCCTTCGCTGGCCGGGGCGCCTGCCGGCAAAGGCTGCGTACCGGGAGCCCGTCTCGACCCTCGATCTCTTCGCGACGATCGCGAAGGCCGCCGCGCTCGAGCTTCCGGCCGACCGCCCCTACGACGGCGTCGATCTCCTCCCCCACCTGCGCTGAGAGACCTCGGCCCCGCCTCACGGCGCCCTCTTCTGGCGCGCAGGGGGGCACCGCGGGATCCGCACCGGCGAGTGGAAGCTCATCAGCGACACGCGGACGGGTGCGCGCGTGCTCTTCGACCTCGCCCGGGATCCCGCCGAGGCGACGGATCTCTCGGGCGCG
>CAYOIG010000235.1:0-2384 GCA_964403915.1 uncultured Myxococcaceae bacterium | reverse complement strand
CTGGGCCGTGCGCCGCAAGGGCTCTCTGTTTCTCGAAGTCTTCGGTCTCCAGCCGCGGGTCGTCACGTGAGCACAGAGTTCGGGCCGCCGCCCGACCAGGAGGTCGAGTTCAAGCTGCTGGCGCGCCGGCGGCTCGTGCCTGCCGCAGTGGAGGAGGTCGCGCGCGCGATCGGTCTGGAGGTCGGCCCGCCGCAGGACGTGCGCCAGATCGATCGCTACTTTGACACCGAGGGTCTCGATCTCCTGCGGGGCGGCAGTGCGCTGCGCCTTCGTACCGGCGTCGGCGCCGTGAGGCTCTGCTTCAAGGGCAGCGCCTCGCTGGAGGGAGAGGCCCTGCGACGGCTGGAGATCGAGGAGCCGGCGCCTGCTGCCGGCGGTGATCCGGCGCGCGCCGACGACCTGCCGCGCCGGCTGCGCGACCTCGTGGAGCCGGTGGCATTCGCACGCCCGCTCGTCGAGATCGCACGGGTCGAGAATCATCGCGTGCGCCACGAGCTGCTGCATCTCGACTCCGGTGCCCAGGCCGAGCTCTGCATCGACCGCGTGCGGGTGCTCGCGCGGCGCGGCGTCGCGGGCTCCTTCGTCGAGGTCGAGATCGAGGCCAAGAGGGGGGGGGCTGCGGCCTTCGCTCCGCTCGCCGCTGCGCTGGTGGAGCGCCTCGGTCTCGAGCACTCTCGGCCGAGCAAGCTCGAGCGCGCACTTCTCACGTGCGGCCGCGCGATTCCGTCACCGCACGCGCGACGTCCACAGCTACGCCCCGAGATGGCGTTCCGAGAGGCGGCCGCGCGAGTTCTCCGAGCCGGCTTCGAGGCCCTGCGCGCAGCGGAGCCCATCGCACGCTTCGGCGAGGACGACGAAGGCGTTCACCGCATGCGTGTCGCCACGCGCCGGCTGCGGGCGGCCTTCCGCATCTTCGCACCGGCCTTCGGGCCCAGGCGTCTCGACACCGCAAAACGTCTCTTCGAGAGAACCGGCCGCGCGCTCGGGCCCGTCCGTGACCTGGACGTGATGCTCGCACGCCTTCCCGTTCTTTCCCTCGATTTGCCGGAGCCGCTGGCCGGCGAGCTGGCGCCGCTTCTCGAGCTGCTGGTCGCGCTGCGAGAGGAGCAGCGCCGTCGCATGCTGGCCTGGCTCGGCTCGAGCTCGCGGCTGCGCGCGATGGAGCGATTCGACGCCTTCCTCTCGCGGCTGGAGCGGCAGTACGGCATCGGGTCTTCGCCTGGCATGACCGTGCCCCCGCGCCGCCGTCGCCGCGGACACGGAGAGCATCCCACGGGCGAGGTCGCCCTCGACCTCGTGCATGCGGCCGCACGCCGCGTGTTCAAGAAGGGCGACCGGGTCGGCAAGCACTCGCATCCCGAGACCCTCCACGAGCTGCGCATCGCCGTGAAGCGGCTGCGCTACACGGCCGACGCCCTCGAGGACGTCGCGCCGAAGGATCTCGTGCTCTGGCTGCGTCAGACTGCCGAGCTCCAGGATCTTCTCGGCGCCTACAACGACGCGCGCGTGATGGAGGCGAGGCTCACGGGCTGGATGGAGATGCCCGCCGGCCGGCGCCTTCCGCGCAAGACGGTGCTCGCCGTGGGCGGCCTGCTCGGGGTGCAGGAGCGCCGTGCGCGCGACGCCCGCAAGCGGTTCCGGCAGCAGTGGAAGGACTTCACGCGCGAGAAGTGGCGACGCCGTCTCGCTCCGGCGCCCGATGAGTCGCCGCCGGCCGCTACCGAACCTGCTTGAGCGCATCCATGAGTGGAGCCAGCCGCAGGAAGCAACGGCGCTGCCGCTCCTGGAGCTGCGCGTAGGGCGGGCCGAAGACCGGGTTGACGCTCGTGATGAGCCCGCCCCATTTCTCCGCGAGCCTCTCCGGAAGCTCCTCCCAGCGGCCGGCGATGGCGAGCTGCTCGAGCATCTCGTCGCTCACGAGTGCCGGCATGTCGTCCCATCTCCCCTGCGCCGAGAGCGCGATCAACCGGTCGGCAATCTCGGTCCAGCCGTGGAGCTCCATCACCGCCTTGTAGCTCCGCGTGGCCGCGTAGAACGAGACGTGCCGCCGGATGAGCGCACGAGACTCGGTGAGTTCGGTCTCGCTCTCGCCGGTGATCACGAACGGATTCGCCACGATGTCGACGTCCGCGATGCTCCGGCCCGTCTTCTCGGCGCCTTCCTCGATTGCGGGCCGGATTACCTTGCGCACGTAGTCCGGCGTGTTGAGCGGGTGCATGCGGATCCCGTCGCAGAGCTCGCCTGCGATGCGGCAGTTGTAGCGGTTGACGGCCGAGACGTAGATCGGCACACGCTCGCCCGCCGGGATCGGCCCCGGATCGAAGAAGTGCGTGAGCAGCGTGAAGCGGTAGTGCTCGCCCTCGAAGCGGGGCGGCGTGCCGTTC
>CAYOIG010000234.1:0-7039 GCA_964403915.1 uncultured Myxococcaceae bacterium | reverse complement strand
CCTGGATCTCGTGGCCGCCCGCGAAGTCGAGGCCCAGCCGGATGCCACGCACGGGGATGGACAGCAGCGAGACGAGGATGACCGTCACCGAGATCGCGACGCAGATCCGCCATCTGCCGATGAAATCGATGTTGGTGTCGGGACGAATGATCTCCATCGACACGGTCAACTCCTCGTCAGATCGAGAGCTGCTGTACGCGGCGCTCACCCGGGTACAGCTCGTAGCACAGACGCGTGACCACCATGGCGGTGAAGACGGACGTCACGAGGCCGATGCACATCGTCACAGCGAAGCCCTTGATCGGGCCCGTGCCGTACTGGAACAGCACCAACCCCGAGATGAGGGTCGTGACGTTCGCATCGAGGATGGTGATCCACGCCTTGCTGAACCCGGTGGCGATGGCCGCCTTCGGCGCCTTGCCGAGGCGAAGCTCCTCGCGGATGCGCTCGAAGATGATCACGTTGGCGTCGATCGCCATGCCGACCGTGAGGACGAGACCCGCGATGCCCGGCAGCGTGAGCGTCGCCCGGAAGGCCGTCATGACGCCGATGACGAAAATCAGGTTCGCCACCAGGGCGATCGTCGCGTACACACCCGATAGGCGGTAGTAGATCACGGCGAACGCGCCCACGAGGACCAGACCGAGCAGCGAGGCGTTGAGCCCGCTCCGGATCGAGTCTGCGCCGAGCGCCGGGCCCACGCTGCGCTCTTCTTCTATCGGGACCGGGATCGAGAGGGATCCCGAGCGCAGCACGATGGCGAGATTGGCGGCATCCTGCGAGGTGAAGCGGCCGTCGATCTGCCCGCGGCTCCCGATCCGCTCGCGGATCACCGGCGCGCTCGCCACGTCGTCGTCCACCACCACGGCCAGGCGGCGGCCGACGCTCTTCTCCGTCAGCTCCTGGAACATCTTCCCGCCCTCGGGATTGAACGCGAAGGTGACGATCGGGCGCTGCTGGCGGTCGAAGCCCACGCGAGCGTCGTCGAGGTAGTCGCCCGTGATCGCCGGCACCTTCGACACGAGGAGCGCCTCGAGAACGCGCTTCGTGGTCTTGTCCTTTTCGAAGACGATCTCCTTGTCTTCGGGAATGCCCTGGGGGTACTTGGCCCGAAGCAGCTCCTCGCTGGGAGCCTGGTCGTCGACGATCTTGAACTCCAGGAAGCCGCCAACGGTGAGCAGGTTCCGTGCGGCCTCCCGGTCGGCCTTCGAGCCCGGGATCTGCACCAGCACCCGGTCCTCTCCCTGGGGTGTCACGACGGAGTCCTGCACGCCGTGAACCGGATCATCGATGCGCCGCCGGAGCACCTCCAGCACCTGCTGCAGGCCCTTCTGCGCCACGTCCTTGCGCCACTGCGGCGTCAGCTCGAGCTCGACCTTGGTGCCGTCTTCCGCTGCCACCCGGACCGCGCGCGTCTCTCCGGCCAGCTTTGCGAGCTCGCTCGCGTCGGCCTCCGTGGGAAGCTCGGCGACGATCCGGTCTTCTTTCACGCTCATGCTCGCCGGCGTGATCTTCTTCTCCGCGAGCTGCTCGCCGAGCTGCCCCTTCATGTGCTCGAGCTCGTGGTCGTAGGCGACGCCCAGGTCGGCTCCGAGCACCCAGTGGATTCCGCCCTGGAGATCGAGACCCAGACGGATGCCGCCGCTCGGCAGAAACCAGTGCTGCTTGCGGGTCTCGGGCGAAATCAGGTTCGCGGCCGCGAGATAGGCGAAGAGGGCCACCAGCCCGATGACGAGGCCGGCACGCCAGCGAAGGCTCACTCCCCGTCTCCCTTCGACTTCTTGTCCGCACCGCTTCGGGAGAGGACACGCTCGACGCGGCCGCGGTCGAGCTTGAACCGGATCCGATCCCCCTTCGTCGTCGGCTCGGTGAACTCCACCGTGAGCACGTCGTCCGTGGCGCCGACGACGAGCACGTGCGCGCCGCCCGCCGTCACCACGCGGTCTCCCTTCTCCACCGCCTTGAGCATCGCCTCCTGCTCCTTCTGCCGTTTCTGCTGGGGACGGATCAGAAGGAAGTAGAAGATCACGAAGATCGCCGCGAACGGCACCAGCATGCCGAGCGGACTCGGACTCTGCCCGTTGGGCGCCGCCTGAAGGAGCAGGAAGCCGATTCGTTCGCTCACGGTGCGCTCATCCTGCGAGGGGTGGAACCGGGCCGGAGGCGCACCGGGATCCCCGATGCCGCCCGCCCGCACGGCCACGCCACGCCCCCCGCGGGCCGGGCCGAGTGGGGCTGTATCGCAGAAGGCCCCGGCGCGGTCAAGGAAATCACGTCTCGCTTCGCAGCGCCTCGGCCTTGTCCGTGCGCTCCCACGGGAAGCCCTGGTCTTCGCGGCCGAAGTGGCCGTGGTAGGAAGTGGCCCGATAGATCGGCCGGCGCAGGTGGAGGTGGTCGTTGATGCCCCTCGGCGTGAGATCGAAGTGCTTTCGCACCAGCCGCACGAGGCCGTCCTCATCGAGCCGCCCCGTCCCGAAGGCGTCGACTCGGATCGAGACCGGCTCGGCCACGCCGATCGCGTAGGCGAGCTGGACCTCGCAGCGGCGGGCAAGGCTCGCGGCCACGAGGTTCTTCGCCACCCAGCGCGCGGCGTAGGCCGCGCTGCGGTCCACCTTGGACGGGTCCTTGCCCGAGAAGGCGCCGCCACCATGGCGTCCCATGCCGCCGTAGGTGTCCACGATGATCTTGCGCCCCGTGAGGCCTGCATCTCCCATGGGCCCCCCCACCACGAAGCGGCCGGTCGGGTTCACGTGGTAGACCGTCTGGGCATCGATCAGCTCGGCCGGCAACGCCGGCACGATCAGCTTCGCGATCACGTCCTTGCGGATCTGATCGTAGGAGACGTCGGGAGCGTGCTGCGTCGAGAGCACGACGGCCTGGATGCGTCGCGGACGCTCCCCTTCGTACTCGATCGTGACCTGCGACTTGGCGTCGGGTCGCAGGTACGCGAGCTCGCGGCTTTCGAAGAGCTGCCGGTGGCGCTCGATCAGGCGGTGGGAGAGCCGGATCGGCGCCGGCATCAGCTCCGGCGTCTCGTTGCAGGCAAAGCCGAACATCATTCCCTGGTCGCCGGCGCCCTGCTCCTTGTGCAGCCCCTCGCCCTCGCTCACGCCCTGGGCGATGTCGGGAGACTGCTTGCCGAGGGCGACCATGACGGCACAGGTGTCGGCGTCGAAGCCCATGGAGGAGTCGACGTAGCCGATGTCACGCACGACCTCGCGAACGAGACTCGGGATCTCGACCTTCGCGTTCGTGGTCACCTCGCCGGCTACCACGATGAGCCCGGTGGTCGTCAGCGTCTCGCAGGCAACGCGCGAGCGCGAATCCTGCGCGAGCATCGCATCGAGGATCGCGTCGGAAATCTGATCGCACATCTTATCCGGGTGTCCCATGGAGACGGACTCGGATGTAAAGAGAGAGCGGGCCGCCATCGATGACTCCTCGACAAAGGGGCCGCGAGTCTAGGGAAGCCCCCCCATCGGATCAATCATGCCGCGCGGGCATGGGGCCGTTTCAGCCGCCAGCGGCCTCCGCCCCGTCGTGGCCGCTTTCGATGAGCTGGCCGAGCGCCAGCACCGCGGCCTCCGCGTCCTCCCCGACCGCCCGGATGCGCAGCTTCGTGCCGGGGCCCGCAGCCAGCGAGAGCAGCGAGAGCACGCTGCGCCCGCTCACCCACTCGTCGCCGCGTGCCACGGAAACCTCGGCGCGGTAGCGCCCGGCGAGCGACACGAAGCGACCTGCCGGCCGCGCATGCAGGCCGAGCTCGTTGCGCACCACGAACTCGCGCTCGATCGGCGCGGCGACACTCATCGCGCCGCTTCCGGCAGGATCTCGCTCGCCACCGAGATGTTGCGCTGTCCGTAGTTCTTGATGAAGGGAGCGAGCTCCTCGAGGCTCTTCTCATCCGACAGCGTCGCCAGCTTGATCAGCATCGGGAGGTTGACGCCGGTCACGACCTCGACGCGATGCTCCTTCAGGAACGAGAGGCTGATGTTCGAGGGCGTGCCGCCGAACATGTCCGTCAGCACGAGCACCCCGTCGCCGGCATTGGCGGCCTGCAGGGCCTGCGCGATCGCAGTCCGCATCTCGTCCACGGACTGCTTCGGATCGATCGAGACCGCGAAGAAGCGCGGCCCGTCGGGCACGATCAGGCGGAGCGCCTGGAGGAACTCCTCCCCGAGCCGATAGTGCGTCACGATCACGACCCCGACCTTCATGCGGTCTTCCCCACGTCCCGATGAGACACGTTCACTTCGCGGCCCTCTGCGCGCAGCTCTTGCGCCAGGGCGTTCGCGATCGCGACGGAGCGGTGCTGGCCGCCGGTGCACCCGATGCCGATCGTGAGATAGGCCTTGCCCTCTCGATCGTACAGCGGCAGCAGGAAGCCGAGCAGATCGCGGAGACGACCTAGCAGCTCCGCGGAGCGCGGATTCTCCAGCACGTAGCGCGCCACCGCAGGGTCCTCACCCGTCCCGGCCCGCAGCGCTGGCTCGAAGTGGGGGTTCGGCAGGAAGCGCACGTCGAAGAGGAGCTCGGCCGACGGAGGCGTTCCGAAGCGGAAGCCGAACGAAATCAGGCTGACGACGGTCGCCCGCTGCAGGCCCGAGACGTGGTGAACGACGGCGTCTCGGAGCTGGTGGACGTTCAGGTGCGTGGTGTCGAGTTGCAGATCGGCCAGCCGCGCGACGTCGGTGAGCAGGCGACGCTCGAGGGCGATGCCTTCCTGGACCGACCCTGCGGGTGAGAGCGGATGGACCCGGCGGGTCTCGCGATAGCGGCTGACGACGACGTCGTCGGCGCAGTCGAGGAAGATCACTTCCACGTCGAGGCCGCTGGCTCTGAGCTGCGTCACCACGGCCGGGACGGCCGAGAGGAAGGCCGCCTCGCGTGCATCGACCGCCAGCGCGATCTTCTGGATCGGCGGGCTCGCCTTCGAGCACAGATCGACGAACTGTCCCACGAGCTGGGGCGGCAGATTGTCCACGCAGTAGAAGCCGAGGTCCTCGAGGGCCGCCATGGCCGTGCTCTTGCCGCTGCCGGAGAGGCCGGCGAGGAAGACCGCGCGCGGGGAGGCGACGCTCATGCTGCCCCCCCTGCCCCGCGCACCCGCTCGTCGAGGCTGCGGGCCGCATTCGAGCCGGCCCGGCGCCGAAGCTGATCGCGAACGCCGACCTCGACCAGCGTGGCCATGCTGCCGGCGGGACGCAGGGGAAGCACGAGGGCCGGCACCGCGACACCGAGCATCTCCTCGGTCGGTCGATCCAGGCCGATGCGCTCGTACTCCACGTCCTCGCGCCAGCGCTCTAGGCGGCAGACCAGGGCGATCTCGGCCTCGTCACGCACGGCATCCGGGCCGAAGAGATCGGGCACCGACAGCAGCCCGAGGCCCCGGATCTCGAGATAGTGGCGGATCAGCTCGGGCGCGCGCCCCGCCAGCCGCCCGTCTTCGAGCAGCCGGATTCGAACCACGTCGTCCGCGACGAGACGATGGCCCCGCGTCACGAGCTCGAGCGCGCACTCGCTCTTGCCGATTCCGCTCGGTCCGAGCAGCAGCACGCCGACCTCGAGCACCTCCACCAGCGCGCCGTGAGCCTGGATCTCCAGCGTGCGCCTCGCTCCGGGCACCACGGCCCGGTCAGAACTTCGCGTCCTCTTCCTCGATCGCGCGGAAGATGTCTTCGAGCTGCTCCGCCTCGAGCAGATCCTTGCGAAAGGCCGCATCGCGGAAGAAGCGCGAGATCCGCGCCAGCGCCTTGAGGTGCTGTCCGCCCGAGTGCTCCGGCACCACGAGCAGAAAGAACAGGTGCGTCGGCTGGCCGTCGATGGATTCGAAATCCACGCCGGGCCGGCTACGCGCGAAAGAGGCCATGAGGCGCTCGAGCCCGGGGAGCTTCCCGTGCGGGATCGCCACCCCTTCCCCGATTCCCGTGCTCTGGAGCGCCTCGCGCTCGAGCAGCACCTCCAGCAGACGGGTCGCGTCGAGCCGGGACTCCGCGCGGGCGAGCGCGTTCGCCATCTCCGCGAGCACGTCGCTCTTGGTCCGGGACGCGAGGTCGAGAACGACCGCGTCGCGCACCAGGATGTCCATGATCTTCATGCCTGCCTCCCGCCCGCGTCCCGGAGGCTAACCGACCTCGCGCCGTCGCGTCGAGGACAGGATGTTGAGCGCCTCCCGGTACTTGGTCACCGTCCGGCGCGCGATGTCGATGTTGGCCGCCTTGAGCATCTCGGCGATGCGCTGGTCCGAGAGCGGCCGCCGCGGATCCTCGGCCGAAATGATCTTGCGGATCCGCTCCTTCACGCTCTCGCTCGCCAGGGCGTCGCCATCGATGCGGCTGATGCTCGAGTTGAAGAAGTACTTGAGCTCGAAGATCCCCTGCGGCGTGTGCACGTACTTGTTGCTCGTAACCCGGCTCACCGTCGATTCGTGCATCTCGATGTCGTCGGCGACGTCACGCAAATTGAGCGGCTTCAGGAAGTTGATGCCCCGGTCGAAGAACTCGCGCTGGTGCCGGAGGATGCTCTGCATCACCTTGTAGATCGTGCGCTGCCGCTGGTGAATCGACTTGATCAACCAGATCGCGGAGCGAACCTTGTCCTGGACGTAGTCTTTGGTGTCCTTGGCGACACCATTGCCGCGCTGCAGCACCTCGCGATACAGGTTGTTGATCCGCAGCTTCGGTAATCCATCCTCGTTCAGCAGGACGTGATACTCGTCTCCGAGCTTGACCACGTGGATGTCTGCCGTGATGTAGACAGGGTCCTCACCACCGAAGGCACGGCCCGGCCAGGGCTCGAGATGCCCGATCACCCGCGATGCCGCCGCCACCTCTGCGATCGGAGCACCGAGCGTGCGGGCGATGCCGCGCAGGTCGCGCTTCTGGAGCTGATCGAGGCACTCCTCGACGATGCGGCGCACCAGCGGGTCGTCGATCTCCAGAACGTCCATCTGCAGCAGCAGGCATTCGCGCAGGTCCCGCGCCGCCACGCCGGCGGGATCGAAGGCCTGGACCTTCGCGAGCGCCGCCTCGAGCGTCTC
>CAYOIG010000233.1:0-4508 GCA_964403915.1 uncultured Myxococcaceae bacterium | reverse complement strand
CGCGCCAACGGGCAGCAGGGCGTGCTGCGACGCGCGCTCGCGCCCGCAAACCTGCTGCTCTTCCTCGCGCTGGTCCTGCCCTGGTTCGTCGGCGTCTCGCTGCGCGTGCCCGACTTCCCCTACTACGGCCTCGCCTACGAGACCCTCGCGCGCTTCACCACGCCGGCCTTCCAGCGCAATCAGCCCCCCTGGTTCTACCTGCTGATTCTCGGCGCCGGCGCTCTGCCCTGGACGCTTCTCGTTCCCGGTGGCGTCCTCGCCGTCTGGCGGCGGCGCGCCGTGCTCTCGCCCGTCGACCGCCTCTGCGTCGTCTGGTCTCTCGCCGTCGTGGTCTTCTTCTCGCTCTCGCGTTCGAAGCAGCCGGCCTACGTGCTGAGCGTCTGCATTCCGCTGGCCCTGCTCGTGGGGCGGATGCTCGATGCGGCGCTCGAGCGGCCCGCTGGCGCTGCGGCGCGGCAGCTCTGGGGCGCCCTGCTCGCGCTGGCGGCGATCGCGGCGGCAGGTGGCGGCGCAGCGCTGCTCCTGCGCGCGTCGCCGGACCTCCTGGCCCGGCTCCCGGGTCCGACCGACCAGGGTGGGACGCTCTGGCTTCCGGCCCTTCCTGGCATTGCAGTCGTCAGCGCCGCAGTGGTGGGGGCCGCCCTGATCGCCTGCCTGCGGCGCAGTCTCCCGGTCGCCGTCGCCTGCCTCGGGCTTCTCCTGCCCGGCCTGCTCGTGGTGGCCGAGCCATCGTTCGCCGCCTACGGCGAGGCCCGCTCTTCGCGTGCGCTGGCCCGCCAAATCCTCGAGCTGCCGCCGAGCACCGAGGTGGCCTGCGTGCGCTGCTTTCCGAGCGCCCTTCCCTTCTATCTCGGGCGACCCGTCACCCTCGTCAGCGACGACGCCTCCGAGCTGCGCAGCAACTATGTGCGCTTTGCGATCGCCAGGGACGGGGCCCTTCCGCCGGGGATCGTCCCCCTGACCGAGCTCGGGGCCTGGCTTGCCGGGCGCAGGCAGCCCGTGTATCTCATCGCCGGTGAGGATGACGCGCAGGCCCTCGGCGCCATCGCCGCCGAGCGGGGGGTCGGTGTGACGAAGCTCGCGCCGCGCTACTGGGCCGCCCTCTTACCGCCAGCTGCGGGTTCCTGATCCATGTGTGGCATCGGCGGCTTCGTTGCTGGCCCTCGCCGCGAGGACGAGCCCGGCGAGGATCGGGTCGAGGCCCTGCTCCGCTGGCTCTCCCACCGCGGACCCGATGGGCACGCGTGGCTGCGAAGTGGCCGCGCCCTCTTCGGAGCCACGCGGCTCGCCATCCGCTCGCCTGCCGACGGCGTGCAGCCGATCTTCGACGAGGCCAGCGGCGTCCTCGCCGTCTGCAACGGGGAGATCGACAACCATCGTGCGCTGCGAAGCTGGCTCGCAGCACGCGGGCGCTCTGTCACGAGCGCGGTCGACGTCGCCGTTCTGCCGGCGCTCTACCTCGAGCTCGGCCCCGACTTCGTCTCGCGCCTCGAGGGCCCGTTCGCCATCAGGCTGTGGGATCCGCGAAATGCCCGGCTGGTGCTGGCCCGCGACCGCGCCGGCGAGAAGTCGCTGTTCTATGCCGTGCGCCCGGGCGGCGTGCGCTTTGCGAGCGAGATCGCGGCCCTCGTGCGCGGCGATGCGACGCTGCTCGCGCCCGACGAGATGGCGCTCGCCGGCTACCTCGACCGCGGCTTCTTCGAGGCGCCGCACACGCCCCTGGTCGACGTTCACAAGCTCGCGCCGGGAGAGGTCGTGACCGTCGGTGAGGCGGGGATCCTGCGGCGCCGCTACTGGCGTCTCGATCTCGCCCGAACGCCGAAACAGCCGCCCTCGCTCGCCGCGTTCGACCGCGTGCTGCACGAGGCGCTCGAGCGGCAGACGGACGTGGACGTCGATTTTGGCGTGCTCCTGAGCGGCGGGCTCGACTCCTCGCTGCTGGCCGCCATCGCTCGCCGGGTGCGCCCGCTGCGCCGCCTCACGGCGTTCACGGTGCGCTTCGACGAGAAATCCTACGACGAGGGCGGGGCCGCGGAGCGTGTCGCCCGAAGCCTCGGACTCGAGCCGGTGGTTTCGCACCTGCGGGCCGCAGAGGTGCCCGCGCTGCTCCGCGATCTGGTGACCCACTCCGGGGAGCCGCTCGCCGATCCCGCCTGGCTGCCCCTCGCCGTGCTCGCGCGCCGGGCGGCCCGGGACGTGCGCATGGTGCTGTCGGGAGAGGGTGCCGACGAGCTCTTCGGCGGCTACCCGACCTACATGGGACCGCGCCTCGCGGAGGGCTGGCTTCGTCTCCCGGAGCCCGTGCGCGGGCTGCTCCACCGCGTGGCCGAGGCGCTTCCGCTGAGCGACCGAAAGGTAACGCTCGGCTTCCTGCTCAAGCGCTTCGTGCGGGCAGCGGAGCTGGGAGGCCTCGAGCGCCATCGAACCTGGCTGGCGAGCATTCCGCCCGAGGTGCTGGGGCGCCTCGAGGCCAAGACGCTGCGCTCCTATCTCCCGGAGCCCTCGCGGGAGCAGCTCCTCGACACGCTGCAGCAGTACGACTTCGAGACGGCGCTCGCCGAAGCGCTGCTCACGAAGGCAGACCGGGGCGGCATGCGCTGGGGGCTCGAGCTGCGGGCTCCCTTCCTCGCGCCGGGCGTCATGGCTTTCGCAGCGACCCTGCCTCCCGAGGAGCGCGTCCGCGGCTTGACGACGAAGGTCTTCCTGAAGCGCTACGCGTCTCGCTATCTGCCGCGTGGGATCGTGCATCAGCGCAAGCGCGGCCTCTCGGTGCCGCTGGCCACCTGGCTGCGCGGCCCGCTCCGGGGCTGGGCTTCGGAGGCGTTCGCCTCCGACCGGCTCGCGATCGTGGGCATACGGCGTCGCGATGCGCTCTCGCTGCTCGACGAGCACGGCTCCGGCCAGCGCGATCACGCCCGCGCGCTCTGGACGCTCCTGGTTCTCGTCGAGTGGCTCGCCTGGGTGGAGCAGACGCGCGGCTGACCCGCGCGCTTCGCTTCGCATTCTCGCTGTGCCCCGGCGCCTCCGTGCCCGTCAGAAGACGGAGGTCGGTGGCTTCACGTCCGCCTGGGCGTGGGCACGCTGCGCGCGCGACTTCGCCTCGGCCGCCTCCTGCGTCCGCTTCTGCGCCTGAAGACTCTGCGCGAGCCCGAGCAGGGCCCAGCCGTTCTCCGGGTTCTGCTCGAGATCTTCGCGGTAGACCTGCTCGGCCTCCCGCGGCCGGTCGTTCCAGAGCAGGATGGCGCCGTAGACCTGTCGCGTGGGCACGTAGAACGCGGAGGGCTTCGCCCGTCCGAGACCGTCCTCGAGCTGCACAGCCTCGCGGATCTCCTTGAGCGCGTTCTCCCGGTGCGCGCGCATGTGCTCGATCTCCGCATTGAGCACGAGGCTCGCGATCTGGAGCTGCTTGCGCGCGTTGGTCGTGCCGAGAACCGTCTGGTCGGCCGTCACCCGGCCCATCGCCTCTTCGAGCTCCGCCTGCTCCGGCGGCACGTCGAGAAACTGCGCGAGGCGCGTGAAGGCAAGACCGCGCGAGTAGTACCACATGCCGACCAGGTAATGGAGATCGTTGCGCGGCGCCGGGAGTACGAGGATCTCCTTCCAGTGGCCGAAGCGAACGAGCGTGAAGACCTTCGCAGTGGCCGCTCCCTGCAGGTCGGGATCCTCGCGCAGGGCATCGTCGGTGAGCGCCTTCTCGATCTCGCGCGCGGCGGCCATCGCCTGCGCCTCCTGCCCGGCCATCATGGCATCCTGCCAGCGCGTGAGGAGCGTCTTGCGCAGGGTCTGGTTGTAGTGCCGCGATGCGCCGGGGTGATCGGGGTCGGCCGCCAGCACGCCGCGCAGTGCCTGGAGCGCATCGCCCGCATCGGAGGGCCCCGCCGAGACCCCCTTCGAGGGCGCCGCTTGCGTGTCCGGCAGCGCGAGCATCGCTTCGGCCGCCAGCGTCACGGCATCGAGATCGCCTGGGTACTGCGTCGCGAGCCCCTGCATGGCACGCGCGTAGGCGCGCAGGCGCGAGGATGCATCGGCCCCGCCGGCCGGTGTCACCAGCAGCACGGTCGCCTCGATGTAGCCGCGCTCGGGCGCGGTGAGAACGGGCTCGAGCTTCTGCGCGCGCCCGATCGCCGCGGCGGCCCGGCTCGCCTTCGCGGCATCGTCCGGCGCGCCGGGCACCTGGGCCGACGCCAGCGCCACGCCCCAGAAGCACATGCCGCAGCCGGGATCGACCTCGGCCGCGGTCTCGAAGAAGCCGGCGGCGGCCGTGCGCTTGCCCTCGAAGTAGCTGCGAAGCCCTGCTTCGAAGTGGGTCTGCGCCTGCGCCTTCGTTGTCGTGATCGTCGGACCCGCGATCACCACCTTCGTGTTCCGGAGCAGCGAATGCCCCCGACCGCCGACCTCAGGCCCGTTGCCGCCGTCGCTCTGGCAGCCCAGCGCCGCAAGTCCGAAAGCCATCGCCAGCGCAGCGCCTTCACGCCGCACCCGAACCAACCGCCCGTGATGCATGATGC
>CAYOIG010000232.1:0-17630 GCA_964403915.1 uncultured Myxococcaceae bacterium | reverse complement strand
GCAGCCCGGCACGACGGGCTACTCCTTCGTCGGGGCGCCGATCGACCCGACGGGCATGGTGATGAGCGCCGTCTTCAATTACGGGTTCTTTCTTCGCGAGAGTCTCGAGCAGACGCCCGCGTCGACTGGGACGATCAGCATCGGCTACCCGACCTCCGGCCTGCCTCTGCCGATCACGTTGGGTCCGCCCGCGCCCGTCGCTCTCTGCGGCGCCGGCGGCGCTCCGATCGTCGCGCTGACCGATGGCCTCGTGACGGCCTGCGCGGAGCTTCCCGCGGGCTCGGAGGACGCGCCGATCGATCTTCGCATCGAGGCGCTTGCCGCGAGCCCGCTCGTGCGCGCGGCCTACAGCCTCGACGGTGGCGCCTCGTTCGTCGCCGCGAGCGCGTGGCGCGTGCCCGCGCCGATCGCCGGTGTCGCGCTGCCGCCGGGCGCGACGTTCCCCGGTCTCCTCGCGCGAGCGGCGGTGCGCCCGGGCGCCCACTGGGTCGATTACACGGGGCTCGTCAGCGAAGACGGAATCACGCGCGGCGCGGGCGGCGCGATGGTGAAGCTCGAGGGAGCGCTCTCGCGCCAGCGCTTCCCGTCGCAGCCGGAGGCTCCGGTCGTCGCCGGTGCAGGCACCTTCTCGCTGGTATCGGCGGACGGCCGCGACCTGCGCGTTGCGCCCGGCACGGTTGCGCTCGATACGCCGCGCGGGCGGCTGCGCGGCGTTGCAGAGGCTGCGCCGGTACAGGGCGTGTGCGCGGCGAGCGCTCGCTTCACGAGTCTCGATCGCAACCTTTGCGGCACGGGCTCCGGCGCAGCCGGGACGGATCTCTCGAGCAGCGATCCGAGCGTCGTGTTCCAGAGCTGGACGGGCTTTGGCGGCGGGCCGCCGAACGCCGCGGATCCGCGCCCGCAGCCCGGGACCGTGGGCTTCACACGTGGGCCCGTCTGCAGCCGCGTCACGAACGGCGTGGTCGTCAGATTGCCGGGGTGCCGCGAGCCGGGCGATCCGGGATACGACCCCGCGGTCGACGGCCCGCTTCCGACGACGGTCGGCATCGGTTTCCCCGCGGACCTTGCCGGTTTACTTCCGCTCGGGAACTCGGCACTCGATCCCCGCCTGTTCATCCGTTACCACCCCTTCACCGGGCAGGCCTGGCGGAGCGATGCGGCCGCCCTCTCGTGGAACTTGCAGGCACTGATGGTCTCGTTCTCCGCCGACGCAGGCGCGTCTGTCGAAGACTTCGCGGAGGTCTTCGATCCCGCGCGGGCCTATCGCACCGATGGCTGCTCGTACGTGCTCCCCGAGCCGTGCCGCGAGGTCCGCGCGCTGCGTAGCCTCGCGATCGAGGCGCTGCCGGACGACCCGGCGACGGGCGCCGCACCGCTTCGCTGGCTCTGGCAGCTCGGCGCGAGCTTCCGCATCACGGAGGCCACCGGAGAGCTCGCGGCGCTGCTGGGAGGGCGCCTCCACGTCGCCGGGCCGGCCCGCAGCGAGATCCCGGACGGTGCGTCGATCGTTGGCTTCTTCGCGACGCCGCCGCCCGTCGTCGACGCGGACGCCGACGGCGTTCGCGAGCCGAAGGATCGCTGCCCGGCGCGTGCGAATTCGACGCAGGAGGACGCCGACGCGGATCGCGTGGGCGATGCCTGCGACGTGTGCATCCTCGAGACGGATCCGTCGCAGCGCGATACCGACGGCGACGGCATCGGCAACCGCTGCGACGCTGATCTCGACAACGACGGGCGCGTCGCACTGCGCGATCTCGCGCTGATGAAGGCGCGTCTGTACACGCACGACCCGCACGCCGATCTCGACGGTGACGGGCGCGTCAATCTACGCGACCTCGTGCTCATGAAGCGCCGGCTCTTCCGGCCGCCCGGGCCCGCAGCGCCGCGCACGCCGTAGCGCCCGGGGAAATCCATTCCTGGCTGATCACTTCTCGGCGGAGAGCTTGCCGAGGGCCATGCGTGCGGCGTCGCGGACCCTGCGATCCGCATGGGTCGTC
This sequence comes from uncultured Myxococcaceae bacterium, assembly GCA_964403915.1. Classification (GTDB taxonomy): domain Bacteria; phylum Myxococcota_A; class UBA9160; order UBA9160; family UBA9160; genus MYXO. The sequence continues at coordinate 15,633 of CAYOIG010000232.1, read as the reverse complement.
GCGATCTGCTGCAAGGCGCTTCGGCCTGCGCCTCCGGTGAGCCCCAGCGCAGCGATCGGGGCTGCGGCATCCGGCATGCCGCGCGCCTCCACCAGCGCCACGAGGCCCGGTACGGCGGCAGCGCCGACCTCGCCGATGCGCTTTGCGGTCACCGCGCGAACGGCAGGGTCGGGGTCGAACAGGCCCTGGGCGGCCACGTCGAAGGCCGCCATGCCCTGCTGGTCGAAGAGGGCGACGACGGCGGCGGCGCGAACCTCGGGAGAGAGGTCTCCCTTCACCATGAGCGACACGCCGTCGAGCTGGGGGCCACGTGCCCAGCGCGCCCCGACCACGCGCAGGGAGGCCTCGGGCCGTGAGAGAAGGCCGCGAACGCGATCCGCGGGCAGGGCGCCGGCAATCGCGCCGAGAGCGTCGACGGCGGGCGCCTCGAGGGGGGCGCCACGCCGCGCCAGGCCGTCGAGGGTGGGCTGGAGCGCGCCGAGGCGCCGCGCGCCTGCGAGGCGCACGATGCCTTCCCGCAGCGGAAGCGGGCGTGCGGCGTCCGCAAGGCCCGACGCGAGCGTGTCCGCGGCCTCTCCGTAGATCTTGCCGTCGAGGCCGGGGATCTCCGCCAGTCGCTCGAGAGCGCCCTCCGCCACGGCCGGCGCGGCCCCGGCCCAGAGGGCGGCAAGGGCCGCCACGCCGCCAGCCCCCTCGCGCTCGGAGGCGCCGATCTTCGACCAGCGCGCCACGAGGGAGATCGTCGCCGTATCCGGCTCGCGCAGAAACGCCTGGCCGCCGCCGGCGACGGCCAGGGCGTCGCCCGCAGGAAAGCGCTGATGCCAGAGGGAGCTCGGCGGCAGCGGCGCGAGGGCCACCAGGATTCGCCCTCCGGCCGCAAATCGCGGCGGCCGCGAGCGCGCCAGCTCCTCCCATCCGATCGCGAGCGACTGCCCGGGCGTGGCCGGGCCTGCCAGCGCCTGCTCGACCTGTAGCCGGGCCGCCCAGCCGTGGTCGTCGAGGGGCCTTGGATCCATCACGATGCCCACGACGAGCTGAGGCCCGGCCTCGGTGACGCGCACGAGCGCCGCTCCGCCCGCGGCCGGGGCAGGCGGCTCTCCGGCCGCCCCCGCCAGGCGCGGGGTGCCGAGGAGGGCCACCGCGGCGAGCGCCAGCGCCGAGAGGCGGCGGACGGTCAGGGGACGACGACCACGCCGGGCGGCTCGAAGGTCGTGTTGCTGTTGGCGTCCACGAAGAGCGCGTTCGTGAAGCCGAGGGCCGTCACGCCGCCCTGGCCGAGGTTGCCGTCGAGCAGGTTCGCAAGCGTCGTGTTCCCGCTCGCACTCAGGCTCGCCGGCATCACGGGGAACATCGGCTTCGAGACGCCGTCGCGCCCGCGTACCACGACGGCGATCCAGGAGTCGGCCGGTGTCGTGAGCGTCATCGTCTTCGTCGTCTCCCGGTGCTGCGCGCCCGCGATGGCCGGGAAGTCGTTCACCGTGCTCACGGTGAAATCCGTTCCCGCGTTGAGCGAGAAGGTCGGAATTGCCGTGTACAGCACGGGCACGCCGCCCGCATTGTTCGGGTTTCGCTTGGTGACCTTCGTGGCGGCGTTCACGTAGACGTCGATGCGGTCGTACTCTGCCCACAGCGGCGCCTGCACCTTGATCTCGAGGTCTACCTGGCCGTTCGTGACCGGAACCATCGTGCTGCCGCCGAGCGCGAGGTCGGCGACGCCGAGCGAGCCGTCCGTCGCGAGCAGGCGCGTCTGCACGTAGAGGCCCTGGCCGCCCGTGAGCCGTCCCGACTTCACCGCGGCGCCGATCTCGTCGTCCACGATCGCAGCCGGGGCGTCCTGCGACGAGGGTGTCCAGCTCCGCGCGCCGCCGCTGCGCACGTTCAGGAACTCGTGCGTGTCGGTATCGGCGATGGCCGTCGAGAGCATTCCCTGGTTGAGCAGGTTCATCCAGATTCCGATGCGGTCGTTCAAGAACTCCGTCAGCGCCTGGCTGCGGGTGTAGCCGTTCCACAGCTCGAGCGCCGGGAAGTGGTGGTAGACGTTCGGGATCGTGGGATCGAGCCGGAAGCCCGCCTGCTCCGTCGGTGTCATCACCGAGGCGGGAGGCACGAGTGCCGTATTGATTCGCAGCGGGCTGAAGTGGCTGTCGATGTGGTTGATCTGTACCGCGATCTGCGGCGAGGTGTTGAACGGATCCGCCAACACCGTCGAATGGATCTCCGCCGGCGAGAGGTTGTAGTTGCCCGAGGAGGGGAAATCGAGGCCGGCCGGCGCCAGCCTGCCGTGATCCGTCGAGCCGCCGGACGGCCGGGAGGGATCCTGCCCCAGCGGGTAGGCATTGAAGTGGCCGTAATCGAAGCTCGTGATCTCCTCGCCGATCGTCGAAGCGACGAAGGGCGTGAGGCCGAGCGATGCGATCACCGGCGTCAGATCCGTGCGGGCGTCGTGGTCGGTCATGACGATGTTGTCCACGCCCTCGCCCGCGAACTGGAGCGACCGGTTCGAGTTGTTGATGCGCGAGTCGGGGCTGTTGATCGCGTGAACGTGGAAGTCCGACGAGACGAAGCCCGGCGTCTGGATCACGTGCGCGATCTGCGCATTCACCGGCGTCGTCGCCCCGGCCGTGGTCGTGAGCGGCGCGGAGTAGGCGGAGTATTCGGTTCCGCGCGAGACCAGCACCTGATAGCTGCCCGGCTCGAGGTCGAAGCTCGCGGTCCCTGCCGCGCCTGCGTAGGCGATGCGGACCACACCGTAGTTGGGATCGTCCTTGGTGACGTCGTTGAACAGGGCCGTGGTCGTGTCGTTGGCTCTCACCACCGAGACGGTCTGCGTCGGCTCGGGGCTGGGATCGAAGCCCACGATCGTGACGCGCGCCGGAACGGCCGAGTTGGTCTCGTCGGTGACGGTGACGCTCACGTGCCCCGTGGCCGGAAGCGCGACGTCCTGCACCGTCGTTGCGTTGGTCGCCACGCTCACGGCGTGGACGAGAGGCACCGATCCGCCGCCCTCGTAGGGCGTGCCCTGGCGTGCCGCAGCAACGCCGTAGCTCCCGATCGGGAGCTTGCCCTCGTAGCAGCCCGCTGAGTCCGCCACCCACGTGCCGCGCACCTGCGTGATCTGCCCGGAGGTGGTGACGCCCGCCGAGATGCGTGCCCCCGGTGCCGGCGCGCCGCCCACCGTGACGCAGCCGCGCAGCGTGCCGGTCGCGAGGCCCTGGATCTCCGCCTGCATCGCGACACCGTTGGCGCCGCTGCCATCCCCGACTCCCAGGTGCCGCGTGAACGTCTTCTGGCCGTTGGCGGGCACCGTGAAGTTCGACGGCTGGCCGAAGAAGAGAACGAACGGGATCGAGTTGCCGTGCAGCACGTAGGAGACGCCCGAGACCGTGAAGGAGCTCGACGCCTGGGGCAGACCGGCGCCGATGTATTCGTAGTCGACCCCCTGCGCCTGTCCGAAGCCGAAATAGCTGAAGACGTCGTTGCCCCAGGTGGCCGTGACCTCGCCGATGCCGATGTTCGGCGTGACGGTCGGATTGCGCGGCGGGGTCCACTGCTCGAGCTCACCCATGCCGTTGATGTAGTCGCCGACGAAGAGGGGCAGATTCGCAGCAGAGAGGTTCTGCACCGTCGTATCGAGACGCACGTAGCTCTTGCCGACGTCCAGCGTGTACTCGGTGCAGGCCTCCGTCGGCACGTTCAGGTCGTCCACGCCGGCGGGGAAGATGCCGCCTGCTTCCGCGACCACCGACGACGGGTTGATGTAGTCGATCAGATCGTCCACGCCGCAGGTTCGCAGCACGGCGGGAAGGCCGTTCTGGCCGTCGTTCACGACGGTGGCGGTCTGCGCGTTCAGCACCGTCTCGATGTTGATGGTCGGCTGCACCTCGAAGAAGTTCTCGATGCCCGAGTGACCCACGAGCTCCATGTCGATCAGGTTGCCGCCGAAGGAGCCGATGCTGTGCAGGTCGCGCTGCGCCACGTCCTGCACGATGAAGCGCGCCGTGTCGTTCGCGAGCAGATAGTCGCCGACCTTGCCGTGGGCGAGAGGGCCGCTCATGAGGTCGGCCGGGTTCGTGATCTTGCGCAGGCGAGCCTTGGGCGGCAGCCACTGGAACAGGCGCGTCTCGGTGCGCGGATCGCCTCCCGTCGTCTGCGCGCTGACCACCAGCGTGTTGTCGTCCGCGAGACTCCCGCCCGGGTTGAGGGTGGCGGTGTAGGCCCCCCCCGGCTGGAGCGCGAGGGCGAGCGGGCTGCCGTTGAGCGTGGCGCCGAGCGTGGCCGCGTTGATCGCGCTCGAGAGATAGACCTCGACCGTGAAGCTCGTCGTCGTGATCGGCGCGCTGCCCGCCGGCTGGTAGATCGCGATGCCCGAGCCGCCGAGATCGCAGGCGGATCCGTACAGGGCCAGAGAGAGAACCGGGATCAGCAGGGCGGCGAGACGGGTTCGCATGCACGGCTCCTCGAACGCAGTTGGGCGGGGAGCTATTTACTCACAAGTAAGCGGCGCTCGCAACGAGATCGACGCGAAAACGTCACAGGGAATGCGAGCTTCCGCCCCGCGGGGCGGCACCTGCGAGGGCCGCTATCGGCGGCGGCGGCGCCCGCGGCCTCCGCCGCCGCTGGGGCCTCCACGCCCGCCGCCGGAGCGCCGCTCGGGCGCTCGCTCGGCGTCGGGATCGGAGACCGGACGTGCGGCCGGCCCGGCCGCGCCCGGACGGGGCTCCTCGATCGTCGTCAGGGGGCGATGCTCCTTCAGGTAGGAGGCGCAGATCGCAGCCAGGTCGCGCCGTCCCTCCTCGCTCGCGGCCATGGCCTCGACCAGGGGGATCCAGCGGTCGACGCGCCAGGCACGCTCGCGCTCCGGAATCGCGCGCACCTCCTGCTCGACCTTGACCTCCATGCGGTCGCGCATGCGTGCCAGGATGTCGGCCTCGGTCGGGAGCTTGCGTTCGAGCACTTCGATCTTGTTTACGATCTGGAGGTACTTGAAGTTGCCGATGTCGAGGCCCGAGACGAGCGAGATCGCGACGCCCGCCCTGCCGGCGCGGCCCGTGCGGCCCGTGCGGTGTACGTACACCTCGGGAGAGTCGGGCGAGGAATAGCTGATAACGTGGCTCAGCTGGCTGATGTCGATGCCGCGGGCCGCGACGTCTGTGGCGACCATGAACTTGAGCTCGCCGGACTTGATGCGTCCCATCGTGCTCTCGCGCGCGGCCTGCGAAAGGTCGCCCGAGATCTGATCGGCGTCGAAGCCCCGGCGCTGCAGCACGGCCGTCACGAAGCGGACGTCGTCTTTCGTGTTGCAGAAGATGATGGCGCTCTCGGGATCCTCGTACTCGAGGATGCGGACCAGGTTCGAGTCCTTCTCCGCCGCCGTCGTCACCATGAAGAAGTGCTCGATCTCGCTCGGTGCGACCTGGCCCTCGGAGAGAGAGACGAACTCGGGATCCTTGAGGAACACGCGCGAGAGCGAGCGCACCTTCTCCGGAATGGTGGCCGAGAACAGGCACGACTGGCGCTGCCGGGGCAGATAGGTGGCGATCTCGCGCATGTCGGGCCAGAAGCCCAGCGAGAGCAGCTCGTCGGCCTCGTCGAGCACGAGAACCTTCACGCGATCGAGGTTGAGCCGGCCGCTGCCGAGATGGTCGAGGATGCGACCGGGCGTACCCACCACGACGTGGGCGCCGGCCTTGAGGCCGTCGAGCTGGGCCCCGTAGCCCACGCCGCCATAGATCGGCAGGCAGCGCACGCCGCAGTGCTTGCCCATGGCGATGATCTCGCCCGCCACCTGGTTCGCGAGCTCGCGGGTCGGCGCCATCACCAGCGCCTGCGTGGCCGCGAGGTCGATCTCGACCTGACGGATGATCGGGATGCCGAAGGCACCGGTCTTCCCGCTGCCCGTGCGCGCCTGCACGATGAGGTCTTTGCCCTCGCGCATGACCGGGATCACGCGTGACTGGACGGGCATCGGCTGCTTCCAGCCGAGATCGCGAAGGCCTGCCTGGATGTCGTCGGGGAGATCGCTGAAGGCGTCGAGAAGCTCGTTCATTCGCGGGATGAGGGTATCGGCCCGGCGGCCCCGTTGCTAGTCTCGTGCCAATGAGTCGCATCACGCGCGAGGAGGTGACGCGCATCGCGTCCCTGGCCCGGCTCTCGCTGGACGAGGAGGAGAGCCTTCGGACCACCGCGCAGCTCGGCGCCATCCTCGATTACGTGGCGCAGCTCTCCGAGGTGGATACCACCGGCATCGAGCCCACGGCGCACGCGATCCCGCTTCGAACGCCGCTGCGCGAAGACCGCGCCGTGGCCGGCATGGCGCCGGAGCTCGCGGTCGCGAACGCGCCGCAGCGGGAGGGAACGGCCTTCGTGGTGCCGCTCGTGATCGATGGAGAAGAGAGCTGACCGCGCCGCTCGGAACCCTGCACGCGCTCTCGACCGATCTCGCGAGCCGGAGCGTCTCCTCTCGCGAGCTCGTGACGGCGGCGCTCGCCCGCGCGGAGAGGCTGCAACCCGCCCTGCACGCCTTTCTCGGTCTGCGCGGCGAGCGCGCCCTGCGCGAGGCGGCGGAGTCCGACGAACGGCGCGCGCGCGGCGCCGCGCGCGGGCCCCTCGACGGCATTCCCGTGGCGATCAAGGACAACCTGGTGCAGGTGGGCGAGCCCACGAGCTGCGCCTCGCGAATCCTCGAAGGCTTCGTGTCTCCGTACGATGCGACCGTGGTCGAGCGGCTCAACGGCGCAGGCGCCGTGATCATCGGACGAACCAACCTCGACGAGTTCGCCATGGGCTCCTCGACCGAGAACTCGGCATTCGGTCCCTCGCGCAATCCATGGGATCTCGCGCGCACGCCCGGCGGGTCGTCGGGCGGGTCGGCTGCGGCCGTGGCCGCTGGGATCGTGCCGCTCGCCTTCGGGAGCGATACGGGCGGCTCGATCCGCCAGCCCGCCGCCTGCACGGGCATCGTTGGAATGAAGCCCACCTACGGCCGTGTTTCGCGCTGGGGCCTCGTGGCGTTCGCCTCTTCGCTCGACCAGATCGGCCCGCTCACGCGAACCGCGGCGGATTGCGCCGTGGCCCTCGGCGCCATCGCCGGGCACGACCCGCGCGACTCCACCTCCATCCCCGAGCCCGTGCCGGATTTCGCGGCCTCGCTCACGGGCGACGTCTCCGGCCTCGTGCTCGGCCTGCCGCGCGAGTATTTCGAGGCCCGCGGGGCCGATCCGGCCGTGCTGGAGGCCGTACACTCTGCCGTGTCGATTCTCGAGAAGGCCGGCGCGAAGCTTCGCGAGGTCTCGCTCCCGCACACGAAGTACGGCATCGCCGCCTACTACCTGATTGCGCCGGCCGAGGCCTCCAGCAACCTCGCCCGTTACGATGGCGTTCGCTACGGGCATCGCGCGGCCCATCCGCGGGACCTCGCCGATCTCTACCACCGCACACGATCCGAGGGCTTCGGCTCCGAAGTGAAGCGGCGGATCCTGCTCGGCACCTACGTGCTCTCCGCCGGCTACTACGACGCCTACTATCGCAAGGCGCAGCAGGTGCGCACGCTGCTGCGGCGCGACTTCGAGGAGGCCTTCCGCGGCTGCGACGCGATCGTGACGCCCACCGCGCCGGAGATCGCCTTCCGCATCGGCGAGAAGGCCGACGATCCGCTCTCGATGTATCTCTCCGACATCTACACCGTGACCGCCAACCTGGCCGGCATCCCCGGTCTGTCGCTGCCATGCGGCTTCGTGCAGAGCATGCCCGTCGGCCTGCAGATCCTGGGCGCGCCACTGGAAGAGGCGACCGTGCTGCGCGTGGCCGACGCCTGGCAGCGCCACAGCGACTTCCACCTGCGGCGCCCGCCGGAGCTCGCATGAGCGCGGCGTCCGCTCCGACGAAGCCGCCGCACCCGAAGTACGAGGTCGTGATCGGTCTCGAAGTGCACGTGCACCTCGCCACCGACTCCAAGCTCTTCAGTCCGGCGCCCGTTCGCTATGGCGATCCGCCGAACCACGACGTGCATCCGATCTGTCTTGCGCTTCCCGGCGTGCTGCCCGTGCTGAACGCCCGGGCCGTCGAGTTCGCCGTGCGCGCCGGCATCGCCACCCACTGCACCGTCCATCCACGGTCGGTGTTCGCGCGCAAGAACTACTTCTATCCCGATCTGCCCAAGGGCTACCAGATCTCGCAGTTCGAGGATCCGATCTGCACGGGTGGCTGGCTCGAGATCGAGGCGGAGGGCGGTGCGAAGCGCATCGGCATCACGCGTATCCACATGGAGGAGGACGCCGGCAAGTCGATCCACGACGAGGCCGTGACGCACGGCGAGGGCACGCACGTTGATCTCAACCGTGCGGGCGTGCCGCTGCTCGAGATCGTCTCGGAGCCCGATCTGCGCTCGCCCGCCGAGGCCGGGGCCTATCTTCGGACGCTGCGATCCGTGCTGCGCTACATCGACGTCAGCGAGGCGGACATGGAGAAGGGCCAGTTTCGCTGCGACGCCAACGTGTCACTGCGCCTGCACGGCACGAGCGAGCTCGGGACGCGCAACGAGATCAAGAACCTCAACTCGTTCCGCTTCGTGGAGCAGGCGATCGAGACCGAGATTCTGCGCCAGGCGCGGGTGCTCGACGAGGGTGGCGTGATCCAGCAGGCGACGCGTCTCTTCGAGCCTGCCACGGGCAGGACGAAGGTGATGCGCACCAAGGAGAACGCGGACGACTACCGCTACTTCCCCGACCCCGATCTCGTGCCGCTCGTGCTCGACCCCGCCGAGATCGAACGCGTCCGGATCGGGCTACCGGAGCTGCCGGATCGCAAGCGCGTGCGCTTCGAAGCCGAGTACGGCCTCTCGGCCTACGATGCGCGGCTGCTGACGGCCGACCGCACGCTCGCCGACTTCTTCGAGGAGGCGGCCCGCGCCCACGGCACGCCCAAGAGCGTCGCCAACTGGATCCTCCGCGACGTGATGCAGCAGCTCCGGCAGAAGGACACGGACCTCTCCGCCACGCGCCTTGCCCCGGGAGCGCTGGCGTCGCTGATCCGGCTGGTCGATTCCGGCAAGGTCACGGCGCGGAGCGCGCGAGATCTCGTGCCCGAGCTGATGGAGGCGGGCGGCGATCCCGCGACGATCGTCTCGGCTCGCGGCCTCGAGGCCGTCTCCGATGATGGCGCGCTCGAGGCCGCCGCAGCCGAAGTGATCGCTGCCAACCCCGATGCCGCGGGCCGCTTCCGCTCCGGCGAGGAGAAGATCCTCAATTTCCTGATGGGCCAGGTGATGAAGAAGACCGGCGGCAAGGCGAGCCCCGCCGCCGTGCGCGAGATCCTGGCGCGACGGCTGCGGGAGTAGGCGTGCGCGTCGCGCTGCGTGTCCTGGCAGTGGTCGCCGTGCTGCTCGTCGCGGCGCTCGGCGCCCTCGCGGTGTTCCTGCCGCGCCTCGTCGACCGGCCCGAGATCCGCGCGCGCATCGAGGCCGCCGCGCGCGAGGCCACGGGGCGCGAGGTGGCCTACGAGTACCTGCGCGCCGGCATCTTCCCGCCCGCCATCGAGGTCGGGAGGCCCGTGCTCTCGGGCGAGACCGCGGGCGCGCCGCCTCTTTTCGAGGCCGACCGCGTGGCGCTGCGCCTCGCACTGCTACCGCTGCTCGAGCGGGCGATCGTGGTGGATCGCCTCGAGATCGACGGCGCGCGCGTGCGGCTCGTCCGGTTGCCGCGCGCTTCCGCTTCGCCGGGTGCGGCCTCCGTGCAGCCTGCGCAGCCGGTTGCGCCCGTGCCGCCCGGAATGCCCGCAGCGCCCGAGCCCGCCGCGCCGCCGTCGCCTTCGGGCGAGCCCACTGCGCTCGCGACCCGCTCCGACGGCGAGTCCGGTCTTTCGTCCCTCGGCGTTCGCGCGATCGACGTCGCGAACGCACGGGTGACGCTCGAAGACCAGACCGTATCACCTCCCGTTCTGCTCGTTCTGGACGACGTCGATGTGAAGGTCCGTGCCACGAGCCCGGATGCGCCGGTTCGCTTCGAAGCCGCGCTGCGCGTCGAGAGCGGCGGCAACGTTTCCGTGCAGGGCACGGCGACGCTGGCCGGTGAGATCGATGTCGAGGCCACGCTGGAGAAGGTCGATGCGAAGCCCTTCGCGGCCTATCTCGGAAGCGGGCGCTCCGTCGCCGGACTTCTCGGCGGCAGCGTCCATGCCAGCGGGCCGGCGACCGCACTCGCGAAGGTCGACGCGAAGCTGCGCATGGAAGAAGCGGCCCTGGTGCTCGATGCCGTGCGGCTGCAGGGTAGCCTCGGGCTCTCGGCGAACCTCGTGAGCACCTCGGGCGCGCTCGGCGGGCCCTTCGAGATCGACGCCACCGAGGCCGATCTCGCCTATGCCGGCGCTTTCCGCAAGCCTCCCGGCACGGCGGCCACGACCTCCGGCACGCTGCGCGCGCTCCCCGATGGCCGCTTCGACGTCGAGGAGCTGCGCGTCAAGATCAAGAACTTCGAGGCGCACGGGAGCCTGCGCTCGAGGCCGCAGCGGGAGCTCTCGCTCGCGGCCGAGCCCTTCGAGCTCGCAGGCTGGGAGTCGCTGCTGCCCGCGCTGGGCGGCCGGCCGCTCGCAGGGCGCCTCGGCCTCGACGTCCGCGTGTCGGCACTCGACCGAGCGCCCCTCGGCGCCCTCTCCGCCGCGGGCCGCGACATCGATGCGAGTGCCCTCAGCGCGAACGTCAGCGGCCCGCTGCGCTTCGACGCGCGCTTCGAGGCGCCGCTCGCGAGCACGAGGCCCCTCACGGACGTCGTCGCTGGCACCCTCGACTTCGCTCTCGGTCCGGGCACGCTGCAGGGCGTCTCGATGCTGCGTGACACCATCGAGCGCTCGGGCCCCGTGGTGCAGGCCACGGTCGCCGCCGGGCAGGCCTTCGGCGGCCGCGACGTGCAGCGGATGTATGGCGACCGCTTCGAGCGCATCAGCGGCGCGGTGAGGGTGGGCGGCGGCCTTGCCCGCTTCGATCCGATCGAGGCCGTGTATCGCGACTACCGCGTGGATCTGCGCGGGAACGTTCGCCTCGCGGACCGCGCGCTCGACGCGAAGGGCGAGATCGTCTTCGCCGATGCGAAGGACGCCGGCGCGATGCGCGGACAGACGCTCCCCATCTCGCACATCGGCGGCAGCCTCGATCGGCCGCGCGTCGAGCTCTCGCCGGAAGACGTCGCGAGCGTCGCGGCCCGCGTCGGCGGGTCGGCGCTCGAGCGCAGGCTCGATCCCCTGCTCGACCGCCTGCGCAAAGAGTCGGGCGGTGCGAAGAGCCCCCTCGGCGCGCTGCAGAACCTGCTCCAGGGAAGGAAGCGAAATTGACCGCGTCCGCTGCTCCGTGGTTCACCCTGCGCTGGACCGAGCGCGGCGTCGAGATGCTCGACCAGCGCCGGCTCCCGGCCGAGGAGATCTACCTCGTGCTGGAGAGCGTCGAGGAGGTGGCGCAGGCGATCGAGAGTCTCGCCGTGCGCGGCGCTCCGGCCATTGGCTGCGCCGCGGCGCTGGGCGTTGCGCGCGGCGCCGTCATGAGCCGCTCCGCAGACGTCGCAGGGCTGCAGCAGGATCTCGGCGCCGCGATCGAGCGGCTGGCGCGAACGCGGCCCACGGCCGTGAACCTCTTCTGGGCGTTGGACCGGATGCGTGCCGAGATCGCGGCTGCGGCGTCGGCCCCGGATGTCCGTGCGGCAGACGTCCGCAGGCGCGTCGTGGCCGCGGCCTGCGCACTCGTCGACGAAGACGTCGCGATCTGTCGAGCGCTCGGCCGCGCGGGAGTCGAGCTCGTTCCCGCGCAGGCGCGCATTCTCACCCACTGCAACGCGGGTGCGCTGGCGACGGCCGGCTACGGCACGGCGCTCGGCGTCGTGCGCGCGGCCGCCGAGGCGGGTCGCGACGTCCGTGTGCTGGCCGACGAGACGCGGCCGTTCTTGCAGGGGGCGCGGCTCACGGCCTGGGAGCTGCAGCGAGACGGCATCCCCGTGACGGTCGTGACCGACAACATGGCGGGGCACCTGATGGCGCAGGGCGAGATCGATCTCGTGATCGTGGGCGCCGACCGCATCGCAGCCAACGGCGACACGGCCAACAAGATCGGCACCTACGGCGTCGCCGTGCTGGCGCGCGAGCACGGCATCCCGTTCTACGTCGCGGCCCCGCTCTCGACCCTCGATCTCGCGACGCTCACGGGTGCGGGCATCCCCATCGAGGAGCGCGGGCGCGCCGAGGTCGCCCACATCGGCGGCCAGACCATCGTGCCCGAGGGTGTGCCCGTGCGACACCCGGCCTTCGACGTCACGCCGGCGCGATTCGTCACCGCCATCGTCACCGAAGCCGGTGTGGCGCGTCCGCCGTTCAGCGAATCATTGAAGGCGCTCGCGGCGCTCGTGCAACCCGCCGGCAAGACAGGCGCAGCCGGCGGCTGAGGCGTCATCCCCTCAGCCCCTCGAGCGGAACGGCCGATGAGCCCTTCACCCGCGTGAGGAGGCGCCGTGCGGCCCATCGTTCTCTGCGTCGACGACGACCGCAACCTCTGCCAGATCCTCGGCAAGGCGCTCACCGGCGAGGGCTATCTCGTCCGCATTGCCCACGATGGCGAGGAAGCGCTCGCGAGCCTGCGGGAGGAGCCGCCGGATCTCGTTCTCCTCGATCTGCTGCTCCCGAAGAAGGATGGCTTCGCGGTGCTCGAGGCGCTGCGTGCCCTCGAGGGGGAGGCCGGCAAGGTGCCCGTCGTGCTGCTCTCTGGCTGCCTGCGCGGCCCGCAGTACGTCGAGCGTGCGCGGGCCCTCGGCGCAGACGCGATGCTCACCAAGCCCGTGCCGCTCGAAGAGCTGTTGCAGACGGTGGCGCGGCAGCTTCCCACGAGCCGGCAGGTCGAATCGAAGCCGAAGCAGATCCCCTTTTCGGGCTCGCTGGCCGACGTTCCGTTCCCCGCGCTGCTCCATCACCTGCACGGGCTGCGTGCTACGGGCGTCCTGCAGCTCCAGCACGGCAAGCGCAAGAAGGCGCTGCAGATCCGGGACGGCTATCCCGTGGCGGTGCGGTCGAATCTCGTGAGCGAGTGCCTCGGCAACTTCCTCGTGCGGAGCGGGCGCATCACGGAGACCGACCTCGACGAATCGATCCGGCGTCTCAAGGCCGGCGAGGGGCGGCAGGGCGAGATCCTGGTGGCGATGCAGGTGCTCGCGGAGGAAGAGATCGGAGCGGTCCTCTCGGCGCAGGCCGAGGAGAAGCTGTTCGAGATCTTCGAGTGGTCGGGCGGCGGCTTCGAGTTCCAGCTCGGCGCAGGCCTCGAGGGCGGTAGCGGGCTGCCGCTCGAGCGGAGCCCAGCGAACGTCGTCCTGCACGGCGTACGCCGGCGCTTCCCGATGGCGCGCGTCGACACCTTTCTCGCCGCGAGTGCCGGACGCTTCGTGACGCAGGGGGAGAGCCCCTTCTACCGCTTCCAGGAGATCGATCTCGAGCCCGAGGAGGCGAAACTGCTCCGTGAGCTCGATGGCACGCGGCACCTCTCCGAGCTGCTCGGGTGCCCCGAGCCGCTGCGCAGGACGCTCTACGCGTTGATCGCCACCGATCTGCTCGAGCTCATCGATCGGGGCCGGGCTGCGCCGCTTCCCTCTGCATCGCAGAGCCAGCCGGAGCCCGGGGCCGACGCGCTGCGCGCCGAGCTGACCGCCATGGCCGAGCGCCTGCGAGGCCGCTCCTATTTCGAGATCCTCGGCGTCAGCGAGCGCGCCAGTGACGAGGACATCCGCAGCGCCTACGTGCTGCTCGCAAAGCGCACGCACCCCGACCGCTACAGCGGCGCGAGCGAGCCCGTTAAGCGCCTTGCGGAAGAGATCTTCGGTCTCGTCTCGAAGGCCTACGAGCACATCGGCGATGCCACACGCCGGTCGCAGCACGTGCTCGAGAGCCGAAACACCGCAGAGCTCGACGAGGGACAGCGGGCGCTGCAGGCCGAGCTCCAGTTCCAGCAGGGGGAGCTGAAGCTTCGGGCGCGACAGTTCGCGGCAGCAGCCGAGAGCTTCGGCCGCGCCGTGCAGCTCTATCCCGAAGAGGGCGAGTACCACGCCCATCTCGGCTGGGCCGACTACCTGGCGAGCCCGAACGATGCTGCCGTCGCCGAGCGGGCGCTCGCGCGCATCAAGCAGGGCGCCCGGCTCGCGCCCGACCGGGACAAGCCCTTTCTCTACCTCGGACGCATCTACCAGGCCACGGGCAGGGCCGACCTGGCGCAGAAGATGCTAACGCGCGCGGTCTCCAACAAGCCCGACTGCATCGAGGCCCTGCGCGAGCTGCGCCTGCTGCACATGCGGCGCGAGAAGGAGAAGGGGCTGATCGGAAGGCTGCTCCGGCGTTAGAATCCCGCCATGTCGAAGCCCACCCGTGTCACCGGTGAGAAGATCTGGCTCGACGGGCAGCTCGTCCCGTTTGCCGACGCGAAGGTCCACGTCCTCACGCATACCCTGCACTACGGGCTCGGCGTGTTCGAGGGCATCCGCTGCTACCGCACGGCCGATGGGCGCTCCGCGGTCTTCCGTCTCGGAGAGCACGTTCGCCGGCTGCTCGACTCGGCGCACATCAACCTGATGCAGGTTCCCTTTTCGCAGGCGGCGCTCGAGACCGCGATCCTCGAAACGCTGCGGGCCAATCATCTGGTCGAGGGCTACATCCGCCCGATCGCCTTCATTGGCGACGGCGTGATGGGTCTGAACCCGGCCGACAACCCGATTCGCGTCGCGATCATCGCCTACCCCTGGGGCAAGTATCTGGGGGAGGAGGGCATGGAGCTCGGCATCCGTGCCAAGGTCTCCACGTTCTCGCGGCACTTCGTCAACTCGAAGATGACCAAGGGCAAGACCTGCGGCGACTACGTCAACTCGATTCTCGCCAAGCGCGAGGCGCTGCTCGATGGGTACGACGAGGCCATCCTGCTCGATACCCATGGCCTCGTCTCCGAGGCCAGCGGCGAGAACATCTTCGTCGTCCACGGCGGCGAGCTGCTGACGCCGCCGCTCTACGGCGTGCTCGGCGGTCTCACGCGCGACGCCGTCGTGAAGCTCGCGCGCGACAAGGGCATCCCGTTCCGGGAGTCCGAGCTCACGCGCGACAAGCTCTACATCGCCGACGAGGTCTTTCTCACGGGAACGGCCGCCGAGGTGACGCCCGTGCGCGAGATCGACCATCGCCAGATCGGCAGCGGCCGGCGCGGCCCCGTGACGAAGACGCTCCAGAGCGCCTTCTTCGACGTCGTGGCCGGACGCGAGACCAAGTACGAGAGCTGGCTCACGTACCTCTAGGCTCCGGGCTTCCCGGCAGCGCACCCGGCCTCACCGCGAGGAAACCGTCGCGCGGCGGGTATGATCCGGCGCGATGGAACACAGGCACAGGAGCGCTCGGAGGATCCTGCTCGGGCTCGTGCTCGGCGCGCTCGTGGGCGTTGCGGCGAACGCGTCTGCCGGCGGCTCGCCCGCGCTCGAGGCCGCGATCGCCTGGGTCGCGTATCCGATCGGGCAGATCTTCCTCAGGCTCCTCTTTCTCGCGGTGCTGCCGCTCGTGATCTCGTCGCTCGCGCTCGGGGTGGCGGAGCTCGGCGACGTTCGGCGGCTCGGCCGCGTCGGGGCCCGCACGCTCGCTTTCACG
>CAYOIG010000231.1:0-2287 GCA_964403915.1 uncultured Myxococcaceae bacterium | reverse complement strand
TTCGAGATGTTTCGAGATGGCCAGGCCGAGCAGCGCCTTGCCGAGGCTGGCCGCGGCAGACACACCGGATAGCGCTGCGCGACCGAGCGGCTCGGCAATCACGTTGAAGATGCTCGCGATGGCGTTCGTGCGCGCGTCGCGCCGGCGTGCCTCCGCGAGCCGAAGGGGCTCGTCGGCGAGGGTCTGCTCGAGCCGCGTTCGAAGCGCGGGATCGAGATCATCACGCTCGACGAGAGCCTCGGCACCGCGGACGTAGGCCGTGTGATCGTCACTGGCGGCCGCCGCCAGATCTTTCGCCACCGGGACGAGGCCGGTCTGCTTGCCAGCGTTCGACATCTCTTCTGCATCGAGCGATTCGAGGCGCGAGAGAGACTGCGTGACACCGGGGCGGCTCGAGGCGAGGGCGGCGGCCGCGAGATCGCGGGCCGCGAGATCGGCGTCGTCGGGCACGAGCGCTCGTGCACCGGGCAGCGGCTGCAGCGTCTCGCCACCCGGCAGCCCGCCGGGGCCGGCGCAGGCCGCGAGCGCCAGCGCCGTGAGCGCTGCCGCGGCCCGCACGCGATGAGGTCTACTGCGCAAAGCGATCACGGTCCACCTTCATGGTGAAGGCCAGGAAGGCCTCGAGGCGCTGCGTCGCAGCCAGCTTCTCCGGCGTTCCGTCCTGGGACGCCACCGATTGATAGAGGCGCGACGCGGAATCCACCAGCTCCTGGAAGGTCGGCGGGTCGAAGAGCAGACCCTCGGGGGGGTGCGTCCTCACGTAGTCGTCGGCGAGAGCTGCATAGAGATCTGCGAGGCCGAGCACGTGGGCATTCGCGAGCTTGCTCTCGCGGTTGCGGAGCACGAGCCGCTGCTGCTCCGAGAGCGCACGGACGTCGCCATCGGGTGTGAGCTTGCGCGAGGCCACGAAGAAACCCGCCCGTGCCATGTCCGCGCGCTCGATCTCCTCTCTCACGATGACCGCGTAGTGCGTGCTCTCCGTCTGGGGCAGCAGCGCCTCGAGCAGCGCGATGCGCTGCTCGGAGGCCTCGACCACACCCTTCTCGTCCCGCGGCGGCGGCGCGACGGCATCCGAATCGATCGACGGTCGCGCGGCATCGAAGCCGATGCGTGCCGCCTCGTCGAGAGAGTCGCAGAGAGCCGCGCTCGTCCTGGCCTCGCGCTGCAGCTCGGGCGTACGGTCGGAAACCCTGCGGTAGCTCTGGGCGGCGAGGTCGAAGGCGCGCAGGCGCTCGAAGGAGCGTCCCTTGGCGAAGGCGATCACGTCGTCCCAATGCCCGGCGCGCAGCGCATCGGCGTGTACCTTCTCGAGGTTCTCGAGGCGCAGCAGCGAGCCCCGGTAGACGTTCCGGCCCGTGACGTCGCGCGCGGGCTCGAAGCGGTAGGTGTCGTCGGGCACGTGGCGGCGCAGCACGGCGACGACCTCGAGCACGTTCTCGCTGGGCCGGAAGCGCGGATCGGGAGGCGGTGCGGACGCGCACGCTGCCGCTCCGAGCGTGACGACGAGAAGCGCCGCGAGCCGCGCGACGCTCACCGGATGCCCGGGCGCCGCCGGAGCCGCGGCGCGACCGCGTTCAGCATCTTCTCCGTCGCGATCACGGCGGCGGCCATCTGGTCCGAGTCGACGCCGAGAGTCGAGAAGCTTCCCGAGCCAGCGTGCTGCCAGGAGATGAGCGTCTCCACGAGCGCCTCGGTTCGGCCTCCCGGCGGAATGCGGACCCGAAAGTCAACCAGCCGCGGAAGATCCATGCCGAATCCGCGCACGGCTCGGGTCACCGCGCGCATGAAGGCGTCGTAGCCGCCGTCGCCACTGGCCTCGGCTTTCGCCGTCCGCCCGCCGTAGGCGAGCGTCACCTCCGCATGCGGCAGCTCTCCCTTCGCGACGTTCACCCGCCAGGCTTCGATGCGGACGAGCTGTTCGCGCGGCGTCTTCAGCACGTCGGCGATGATCATCGGGAGATCGGCCGGTACCACCGTGTGCTTCTTGTCGCCGAGCTCGACGATGCGGCGAAGCACGAGATCGCGGTCGGCGTCGGCGAGCGAGATGCCGAGGCGCTTCAGGTTCTGATCGAGGCTCGCCTTGCCAGAGAGCTTGCCGAGGGCGTAGCGGCGCTCGCGGGCGAAGCGATCCGGTGCGAGCTCGCTCGCATAGAGATCTCCCTTCACGTCGCCGTCGGCGTGGATGCCGGCGGTCTGCGTGAAGACGTCGCGACCCACGATCGGCGCGTTGGTCGCGAGATCTTTGCCGCTGAAGGTCTCGACGAGGCGCCACACCGTGAGCAGGCGC
>CAYOIG010000230.1:0-8381 GCA_964403915.1 uncultured Myxococcaceae bacterium | reverse complement strand
GACGAGCCCGAGCGTGCGGCGCGCAGCGTCTGGATCGCGACCACCTGGCATGCCGCGCTTCTCTGGCCGCTCGCGATCGTGCTCCTGCTCGTTCCGGACCGCGTCGTGGGCTTCTTTGCGGCCGACCCCGAGGTGATCGCGGCCGGTGCCACCTATCTGCGTTATTCGGCCGTGAGCTTCTTCTTCATGGCCGTGTACATGGTGCAGTTCCGTGCGCTGCAGGGATCGGGCGAGATGATTCCCGTGATGGTGATCTCGGTGCCGATCCTGCTCGCGATCACGCTTCCGCTGGCCTTCCTGCTGAGCCGTCCTTCGCTCCTCGGTCTCGAGGGTCTGTGGGCGGCTTCGCTGGCCTCGATCGTGATCGTGACCGGTGCGACGGCCGCCTGGTATGCGACCGGCCGCTGGAAGAAGCGCCGGCTCGTGGCGCGCGAGCCGGCAGAGGTTGCGGTGGTGGCCGAGCCGTGAGCCCCGAAGCCGGACGCACGCGGCCGTTCGCGGGCCTGCGGGTGCTCGACTGCTCCCAGGTGGTCGCAGGACCGTACGTCGGGCGCATGCTTGCGGAAATGGGGGCAGACGTCGTCAAGCTGGAGGCGCCGGCCGGCGACGCCACACGGGTGATTGCCCCCAAGGGCGACCGCGGCATGTCGGGCATGTACACGTGGGCCAATCTCGGCAAGCGCAACGTCTGCATCGACCTCGCGCACCCGGAAGGGCGCGTGCTCGGCCTCGGCCTCGCGCGCTGGGCCGATGTGATCCTCGAAAATTTCCGGCCCGGTGTCGCGGAGCGTCTCGGCCTCGGCTGGGAGGCCGTGAGCGCAGCGAACCCGCGCTGCGTCATGGTCTCGATCTCGGGCTTCGGCAGCGACTCCTCGCTGCGTGACCGCGGCGCCTACGCGCCGACGATGCACGCCGCGACGGGTCTGCTCGAGTACACGGCGCGCAAGTCGAAGCTCCCGGTGCGCCCGCTGGCGGACGCCTACGCAGACCTCACGACCGCGATGCACGCGATGGTGGGTCTGTGTGCTGCGCTGCGCGTGGCCGAGCGGACAGGCATCGGCGAGCGCGTCGAGATCGCGATGTACGACGCGGTGCTCGCAACCTATTCGGAAACCTGCTTCGAGCTCTTCGACCCGGAGCAGACGCGGCCCGAGCCGCCCGCTTACGACGCGGGGGCGAACGGAAGGATCGCGGTCGCCGGCCCGCCGCAGCACGTCTGGTCCGAGCTGCGGAAGCACTTCCCGGACGAGATCATCGACCCCTCGACCACGGGCATGGAGCTTCCCGAGAAGGCGCGCCTGCGTCACGAGTCGATCGAGCGCTGGATGTGCGCCCAGACCTCGCGCGAGGCGCTCGTCCACCGGCTCGAGCGCGAGGCGAACCTTCCGTGCGCGCCGGTGGCGACGCTGCACGAGGCGCTCACGGGCCCCTTCGCGCAGGAACGAGGCCTGCTGCTGGAGGTAGACGATCGTCTCGGCGGGACGCGCCCCGTGGTGCGTCTTCCCTACCGTTTCTCGCGCTCGTCGCTTGGCGCCGGGAGACCGGCTCCCTTCCGCGGAGAGCACAACGCCGAGGTGGCGCGCGAGGTGCTCGGCCTCGACGATGCGCGCATCCAGGCGCTCGAGACCGCGGGCGTGCTGCAGGTCGGCTCGCCGCAGGACCGGCCGGAGCGCGCCGGGGGCTGATGCCACTCGCGGCGGGATCCCTGCGTTCGTCGGCCGGCAGCCGCTCTACGCCGCGCCCAGCACCCGCTTGGCCAGCCGCTCGCGCCGCTCCCGCGGGATGCGGCGGGGACGGCCGTCGAGGCCGACCATGGCGTGCTCGGTGGCGCCGGTGACGAGGGTCTCCGCGCCGCGGCGCACGCTGTAGGCCATGCGGAGCGAAGCGCCGCGCACCCACTCGATCCAGGTCGAGATCTCCAGCTCGTCGTCGAAGGCCGCCGAGCGGCGGTAGTCGAGCGTGACGTGTGTGGTGGCGAAGTGCAGGCCCTCGGCGACGTACTCGCGGTAGGGGCGATCGTGCTCGTCCATCCAGGCCACACGCGCGAGCTCGAGATAGTTGACGTAGTTCGCATGGTGCACGATGCCCATGGCATCGGTCTCGTAGAAGGGCACGCGATGGCGGACGCTGCTGGAGAGCGTCGCCGGCGGGCGAATCTCGTGGCGCTTCAACTAGAAGCCGTCCTTCTCCGCGCGCAGGCGGCCGAGCTCGGCGGCGTCACGGGCGCGAAGGAACGGATTGGTCGCACGCTCGTCGGCGAGGGTCGACGGCACGGTCATCTCGTCGGGCCCGGCGTCGTGCCAGTCGGCCTTGCAACGGGAGCGGATCGTCCGCACCCGTTCGAGCTTCTCGGCCACCGCACGGTTCGACGGCTCGACGTGGGCCGCGAAGCGCAGGTTGCTCTCCGTGTACTCGTGCCCGCAGAAGACGCGCACGTCGTCGGGCAGACTCCCGAGCTTCTCGTGTAGCGCCGTGAACATCATCTCGGGCGTGCCCTCGAACAGGCGCCCGCAGCCGGCCGCGAACAAGGTATCGCCGCAGAAGACCGCCTTCGCCTCGTCGAAGACGTAGGCGATGTGCCCGCGCGTGTGCGCCGGGATGTGCAGGATGCGCGCCGCCTCGCGGCCCACGCGAACCACGTCCCCCTCCTCGAGGCCCCGCGTGAAGCCGGGCAGGCGGTCGGCATCCAGGACGTGCCCCAGCACGGGGGCGCCGTAGCGCTTCGCGAGCGTCGGGTTCGCTGCACAGTGATCGGGGTGGTGATGGGTCGAGAGCACCTGGCGAAGGGCGGCGCCGCAGTGCTCGACCCGGCGCAGCACGGGCTCGGCCTCCGGAGCGTCGACCACGGCCGCCTCGCCGGTGGCTTCGCAGATCAGCAGGTAGCTGTAGTTGTCGCGCAGCGTCGGAATGCGCTCGATGCGGAGGCCCATGGCCGGTCAGCCTAGCAGTGAGCGCGAAGCGGCCGCTACGCGCTCCGGGCGACGACCTCGAAGTCGCGACAGACGAAGCGCCGGAGCTCGTCGCGGGTGAGGGCGAGCGCGTCTTCGTCCTTGGCGCCCTCGAACGCGACGGAGACCGTCAGCCCGTCGAGCTGGAAATCCGCGACCCCGATGCCACGCACCGCGAGCGCGGGCCGTACGCGGCTGTCGAGCGTCGCCTCGATCCGGCTGCACGTTTCGGATTCGCTCACGAGACGATTCTCGAGACGCAGCGCCGGGCAGACGCTCTCCCCTGCCGCATCGGCAAGGATCTCCTCGATCTCTGGATGACAGGTGCCGCAGCCACCGCCGGCCTTCGTGGCCTTCGTCACCTCGGCCACGCTGCGAAGGCCCTGCGCCTCCACGGCCTCGGCAATGCGCGGGCTCGCGAGACCGCGGCAGCGGCAGACGAGCCGGGGACGCTCGGGAGGGCTCTTCATGGCGCCCCTTATCGGCGCATGCGGGGCCTGGCTCAACCCGGCGGAGGCAGGGCCGGGCTCCCGACCGGCGTCCGCAGCGTGGCCCCGCTGGACGGGCAGAGGTCGCGGTACTCGCACCAGCCGCAGAGCGCGCTCGGGCGGGCCTTGTAGGCCGTCTCGGCCTCCACGCGGTCGATCAGCCGCATCGTCTGCTCCCGGAGTGCAGCGAGCTGTTCGGGGGATCGGGTGGACGTACGTACCACGTCGGTCGCGAGGTAGTGCCAGACGAGGCGCACCGGCGCCTGCGGTGCAAACCGCTCTGCGACACCGATCTGGTAGAGGGCGAGCTGCCGGTCCTGGTCGATCTTCTCCTGGCTCGGGACGCGCCGGCCCGTCTTGTAGTCGTGGATCTCGACCGTGCCGTCCCGCGCGCGCGCGATGCGGTCGATCACACCGCGCATGCGGTAGCGGCCGGCCTCGTCGAGGGAGAAGTGCACCATCTCCTCGAGGCCGAGCGTCTCTTCGGCGTCGAAGGGATAGCGCCGCCGGTAGAAACGGCTGAGGCAGCGCAGACCCGTGTCGCGGTAGGCGTCGAGAGGGACCTCCGAACGCACGACGCGGATGCGTCCCGGATCGAGACGCTCCTGCCACCAAGCCTCGAAGCGGGCAAGAACCTGCGGCAGCTTCGGGACGCGCCCCTCTCCCACGAATTGGTAGAGACGCTCCAGCACCTCGTGCACCAGCTTGCCGACGAAGGCCTCGACCGACTCGGTCGTGACGTCGACCTTCAGCACGTAGCGATACTGGTACTGGCGCGGGCAGTTCTCGAAGCAGGAGAGGCCGGAATGGCTGTAGACCGTGGGCACGTACACCTCGCCCGCGTCTCGGGCGGCTCGAGCTGCGGGGGAGGGCCCGCAATGGGCGGACGGCGAGATCGGGGGATGCGGCCGGCAGCCTAGCAGCAGGCCTCGCATGGCGCGCTACCTTGATGCCTTCGGGGGTGCGCGGAGGAGAGCTGATTTGAAGGACGCGGACGTCTCCCGGGCCCTCGAGCTCGCCATCACCGCGCTCTCCGCCTGCGGTGACGACGCGCTCTCGAAGGCCTGCGGCGAAGGCTATCCCGATCCCCTCGTCGTTGCGGCCTGGGCCGAGCGCCTCGAACAGCTGCTGCTGCACGAACGCGACGAAGTGGCGCTGCGGGCTGCGCTGCCCGATCTCGCGGAGCAGCTCCTCGGTCTGCTGCGCTCGCTGGCGCTCCCCGATGACGTGACCTCGGAGTGGGTGGTGGCCCGCTTCCTCGAACGACTGCCCGAGATGCGCCGCTGGGTGGCCGAGGATGTCGAGGCCGCCTTCCAGGGGGATCCGGCGGCCCGCAGCCACGCGGAGGTCGTGGTCGCGCATCCTTCGATCCACGCGCTCGCCCTCTATCGCATCGCCCACGAGCTCCACCGCCTCGGGGTGCCGCTGGCGCCCCGCATCATCACCGAACGCGCTCACTCGGCGACGGGCATCGACATCCACCCCGGTGCGCGCATCGGGCGGAGCTTCTTCATCGACCACGGCACGGGCGTCGTGATCGGCGAGACCTGCGAGATCGGCGATCACGTGCGGCTGTATCAGGGCGTGACCCTCGGTGCGCTCTCTCCGCGCCTCGGCCAGAGCATCCGCGGCCAGAAGCGACATCCGACCCTCGAGGACGAGGTGACGATCTACCCCGGGGCGACGATTCTCGGCGGTGAGACGGTGATCGGCCGTGGCAGCGTGATCGGCGGCAACGCCTTCCTCACCCACTCCGTACCGCCGGGCTCGCGCGTCGTTCCCGAGACGCCGCGGCAGCGCGTGCGCCGGCATGGTGAGGCCGGGCCCGAGCAAGAAGGAGCGCTCGACTGGGAGGTCTGACTCTCGGAGCGCGCCGCGGAGCGGGGGGGCGAGGACTGTGCGGCGGTCTGCGCCGCATCCGCAGCTTTCTGCTCGTGACACTCCTTGGCGTCGGCATCCCAGCAACGGCGTACGCGCAGGCGCAGCCGGAGACGAAGACGGAGCCGGGCTGGGGCTACGGCCTCGCGAGCGAGCTCATGAGCCCGTATTGCCCGGGCCGGGCGCTCCCCGACTGCCCGAGCCCCCAGGCGTCGGAGCTGCGCGAGTGGATCGTGGCGCAGGAGCACGACGGCCGGTCGAGGGACGACGTGATGCGCCAGCTCCTCGAGCGTTTCGGCGAGGAGCTGCTTCAGAAGCCGCGTGTGCGCGGCTTCGGGCTCATGGCCTATGCCATGCCGATCGCCGGCGTACTCGCCGGCGGGGCGCTGCTCTTCGTCTTCTTTCGGCGCCAGCTGGCGCGGGCCGCAGCGGAGCCCGCGCCCTCGCGGGGCGGGCCGCTCGACCCGGAGCTGGAACGGCTGGTCGATGAGGAGCTTCGTCGCGTGAAGGGAGGCGCGTGAAGCTCTACACGCGGCGTGGTGACCGGGGCGAGACGGATCTCTTCGGCGGGCTGCGCGTTCCGAAGGACGCCTCGAGGGTCGAGAGCTACGGCGCCGTAGACGAGCTCTGCGCCGCCGTGGGTCTTGCGGCGGCGAGCTCCTCCCAGGCCGACGTCCTCGCGCTGGTCGAGGAGATCCAGTCGACGCTCTTCTCGATCGGGTCCCATCTCGCGACGCCGGACGCCGCGCATCGCGCCAAGGCCGGGATTCCCGAGCCCGGCGATGCGGACGTCGAGGCGCTCGAGAAGCACATCGACGGCTTCGAAGCGGAGCTCCCGCCGCTGGCGCGCTTCATCCTTCCCGGCGGAACGGCCGCCGCCGCCGGATTTCAGCTCGCGCGGGCCGTGTGCCGGCGCGCCGAGCGCCGCGTCGTGGCGCTGCATCGCGACGAGCCGCTTCCGGAGGCCCTGCTTCGCTACCTCAACCGCCTCTCGGATCTGCTCTTCGTGCTCGGCCGGATCGAGAATCGGCGTGCGGGCGTCACGGAGCCGGAGTGGGTGCTGCGACCGCGCTGATCGACGGCCGGATGCTGCCCATGTGGAGGCGCGGCGCCTCGAGCCGCTTCCGGATCACGAGCCCAATCCCGAAGCCGACGAGCAGGGCCGCGAGCAGCGCCCAGAGGTAGAGGCGCAGAAAACGCGCGAGCAGCGATCCGCGGGCCTGCTTCACGGGCGCGGCTTTGCGAGCGCTTCCTCGATCTCGCGACCGAGCGTGCGGATGCTCGCGAAGGGCGAGCTGCCCGGCTCCGCGCGCAGGCGTCGCGCGAGCCCCTCGCTCCCGCCCACGCGCTCGAGACCGTGGCTCCCGTAGCGGCGCAAGAGGGCCTCGAGCACGTGGGCGTCGTTGCCGCGCTGGCGACGGGCAGCGAGGCCGTCCGTCGCCCGCAGGTGCGCGCCATGGGCTTCGATCGCGTCGGTCAGCTCGCGGATGCCCTGGCCGTCCCGCGCGGAGACCAGCACCACGGGCGGTGTCCAGTCGCCGGGGCTGCGCTCGCCCAGACCGAGCCCGGCCTCGAGCTCGCCGGCCGTGCGCCGTGCCGCGGCGCCGAGGTCGGCTTTGTTGACCACGAAGACGTCGGGGAGCTCGAGGAGGCCGGCCTTCATGAACTGGAGCAGATCGCCGGCTCCCGGCTGTGCGACGTAGACCAGCGTATCGGCGAGCTGCGCCACGTCGGATTCCGACTGTCCCACGCCGACCGTCTCGATCAGCACGACGTCGAAGACCGCGCCGAGAATGGTGACGCTGGAACGTGTCGCATCCGCCAGCCCGCCCAACCGCTCGCGGGCGGCCATCGAGCGGAAGAAGACGCCGGCATCCCCGGCCAGGGAGCGAACCCGCACCCGGTCTCCGAGCAGTGCGCCCCCGCTGCGTGCGCTCGAGGGATCGACGGCCACGACGCCCACCGTCCGTCCGCGCCGGCGCAGCTCGCGCACCAGCGCGTCGAGGAGGGTCGACTTTCCCGCGCCGGGCGCGCCGGTCAGGCCCACGCGCGGCGCACCCGGGGCAGGCGCCTCGCGGAACAGGGCGTCGAGCAGCGCGAGCGCCTCCTCGCGCCGGCCGGGCCGGGCGTCGTCCACCAGGTTGAGCGCCTCGGCCACCGCCGTTCGGTCACGGGCGATCAGGCGGCCGAGCAGGGCGCCCTCAGGCGGCAGGGGAGCACTCCGCGACCACGTCCACCACCTCGTCCATGATGCGGGCGAGATCGAAGTCTTTCGGCGTGTAGACGCGTTTCACGCCGGCCTTGCGCAGCGTCTCGGCATCCTCGTCCGGGATGATGCCGCCCACCACCACCGGCACCTCTGCGAGACCGTCCTTGCGAAGGCCATCGAGCACGTCGAGCACGAGCACGCCATGGGAACCCGAGAGGATCGAGAGCCCGATCACGTGCACGCCTTCGTCGCGCGCCGACTGCACGATCTCCTGGGGCGTGAGGCGGATGCCCTCGTAGACCACCTCCATGCCCACGTCGCGGGCCTTCACCGCGATCTGCTCGGCGCCGTTGCTGTGGCCGTCGAGACCGGGCTTGCCGACGAGGATCTTGAGCGGCCGGCCGAGCTGCTGCGAGAGCGCGTGGACGCGGTCGCGCACGCGCTCGGTGGTGGCTCCGGCCTGGGGCGAGCGCCGTGCCACCACGCCGGTCGGTGCGCGGTACTCCCCGAAGAGCCTGCGCAGGGCGTCGGCCCATTCGCCGCCCGTCACCCCGGCATGGGCGGCGCGAATCGACGGGGGCATCACGTTGCCGCCGTTGGCGAGAACGTCGGAGAGATTCGTGAGCGCGGCCTTCGCATCGCTGGCGCTGCGCCTTCGGCGGAAGGCCTCGAGGCGCTCGATCTGCTCGCGCTCGGCCGACGCGTCCACCTTGAGGATCGCGCCGCTCCCGGTGCCGAGCGGGGAGGGCTCCGACTCCCGGAAGCAGTTGACGCCGACCACCTGCAGCGCCCCCGACTCGATGGCGTTGAGGCGCGCCGTGTGGGACTCGACGAGCCGCTGCTTCATGTAGGCGTTCT
>CAYOIG010000229.1:0-1701 GCA_964403915.1 uncultured Myxococcaceae bacterium | reverse complement strand
CATCGACCTCGGCACCGGGCAGGTGCAGGTCGGCGAGCGCCTGCGCATCGTGCGCGCGCAGCGCAACGTTCCGGATCCGAACACGGGCCGGCTCCTCGGCACCTTCGTCGAGCCGCTGGCGTGGGCCGAGGTGACGGTGCTGGCGGGGGAGGCGGCTACCGCGGTGATCCGCGACGCCGTGGATGTGGTGCACATCGGAGACCTCGTGCTGCCGCCGGCCAGCCCGGGCGATTCCGCCATGGTTCGCATCGAGTCGACACCAGAGAGTGTTCGAGGTGAGATCGTACACATGGTCGGCGAGCGTGTGCTGAGCGGCGGTATGGACGTGGTCTATCTCGACCAGGGCAGCGGAGCCGGGCTCTCGATCGGGAGCGCACTCGAAGTCGTGCGGCCGGGCGGCATGGTCTTCGACGACGTCCGGAAGCGCACGGTGAAGGTTCCCGACACGGTGGTCGCCCAGATGGTGGTGATCTCGACCAAGCCGTCGAGCGCCGCGGCCTACGTCGTCCACTCCGTCACGGATCTCCTGCGCGGCGACTACTTCCGGGGTGCCGCGGTGCGCTGACGCGTCCCTCGAGAACGGACGTTCACCAGTGGCGGGTATTTCAGCGCTGAGGTAATCGAGGCCAGACCCGGTCCCGCGGGAGCGCTCCGCGTGAGCAGCGCGCTGCGACGTCTTCTCGACCCGCGCGATCCCTCGCCGACCAGCGTCCGCGCTCTGTCCGCATGGCTCGCCTTCCAGCAGGCGTTCGCCTGGGAGCCGGAAGAGGGGCTGCGCGCCCTTGCCGAGCTCGGCGATCCCGAGCACGCGCTACGGACGCTGCGCGTCGCATCGCCCGGCGCGCGAGAGATCGACGAGGCCCGCGACGCACTCGCGGCCTGCGGCGCCCTGGCGCTGCCCTTCGGCGCCGAAGACTACCCGGAGGCGCTCCGAAACCTGCCGGACGCGCCGTCGCTGCTGCTGGTGCGCGGCGAGAGCTCGCTTCTCGCGGGTCCGGGCGTGGCGGTGGTCGGGGCACGCGCAGCGAGCGTCTACGGCCTCGCGGTGGCACGCGCTCTCGCCGGCCGCTTCGCACGCGCAGGGCTCGTGGTGATCTCGGGCCTCGCGCGCGGCATCGATGCCGCGGCGCACGAGGGCGCGCTCGAGGTGGGCGGCCGAACGCTGGCGGTGCAGGCCTGCGGGCCCGAGCGCGTCTATCCGGCCGCGCATCGCGCGCTGGCCACACGCATCGTGCGCGAGGGCGGCGCGATCGTCACCGAGTTTCCGCCCGGCACGGCGCCGCACGCCGCGCACTTTCCGCTCCGCAACCGGCTGATCAGCGGGCTCTCCCGCGTCGTCGTCGTCGTCGAGGCGCGGGAGCGCAGTGGCTCGCTGGTGACCGCGGGGCACGCAGCGGAGCAGGGCCGCGACGTCTTCGCCGTGCCGGGCCCGCTCGGTGTGGCTACGTCGGCCGGAACCAATCGCCTGCTGCGCGACGGCGCGCACGCGCTCACGTCGGCAGACGATGTCCTGCAATGGCTCGGGCTGCGGCCCGACGCGGGGCGCTTCGAGCCGGGGAGAGCGCGGCCGACCCGGGCCGGAGACGCGCGCGTGCTCCGGGCCCTGGCCGCGGCGCCGGCGACGCGCGACGAGCTCGCGCGCCGGCTCGGCATGGCGCCGCCTGCGCTGGCGCTCACCCTCCTCGAGCTCGAGCTGGACGG
>CAYOIG010000228.1:0-4120 GCA_964403915.1 uncultured Myxococcaceae bacterium | reverse complement strand
CCGATGATCGGCATCGAGCGTGCGCGCGAATCACGCGCGGCGCTGCTGCGCCTCGGCGTCGGCGCCAGCTATCACGAGTACGAGATGGGCCACGAGATCCGGCCGGAGGCGCTGCAGGATCTGCTGGTCTGGCTCGAAGACAAGGTGCTCCAGCCGGTGCGCCTGTTCTGACGGCGCCGGCAGTCGGAGGCCGGTGGAGGCTGCGCCAGGCCGGCCGCAGCCCCGAAGAGCCCTGTTCCTGGCCTTTTCGTAAGGTTTCATAAAATATACACTAATGCCGATACTGACTGACTGAATGGACACAGGGCGGAGGGGCCCAGGATGAGTAAAGAACGCCTGTCCTCCAGGATCCCGATGCCCGTCCGCCGCGCCCTCCGCAAGCTCGGGGAGGACCTCCGCCATGCCCGGCTCCGCCGGCGCATTCCGACGACAATACTGGCGGAGCGCGCTTCGATCAGCCGGACGACGCTGAGCAGGATCGAGAAGGGGGATCCCGGCGTCGCACTCGGCAACTACGCCTCGGTGCTCTTCGTCCTCGGTCTGACGGACCGCCTCGCAGTGCTCGCCGACTCTCGCCACGACGCGGTCGGGCGCGAGCTCGAGGAGGAAAACCTTCCGCAGCGGATCCGCCGGCCACGCAGGCGAATCACGCCGACCTCATCGGACGGCAGCGGTGCCCCATGAGGGAAGCGGAAGCGCTCGTCTACCTGGACCTCGATGGCACCTCGCACCTCGTCGGGCGGCTGTGGACCCGTACGCGTCGAGGAAAGGACAGTGCGAGCTTCGAGTACGACCCTTCCTGGCTGGAGCGCCCCGATCGGTTCTCGCTCGAACCCGCGCTCACGCTCGGGCCCGGTCCGTTTCATGCGTCGCCGAAGAAGCCGCTGTTCGGCGCCATCGGAGATTCGGCTCCTGACCGCTGGGGCCGCGTGCTCATGCGCCGTGCAGAGCGGCGTCGCGCAGACCGGGCCGGAGAGACGGCCCGCACACTGCGAGAGATCGACTATCTGCTGGGGGTCGACGATGAGGCGCGTCCGGGGGCGCTGCGCTTTCGGGTGGACGAGAGCGGGCCCTTCCTTGCCGAGCAGGATGTCACGCGAATCCCGCCGCTGATCGAGCTTCCTCGTCTGCTCTCGGCGGCCGAGCGAGTCGTCAGCGGCTCCGACAGCGACGAAGACCTGCGTCTTCTCCTGGCACCAGGCTCGTCTCTCGGCGGTGCGCGACCCAAGGCTTCCGTTCGCGACCGCGACGGCCACCTCGCCTTTGCCAAGTTTCCACGCGAGGACGATGAAGCCAATACGGTCCTCTGGGAAGCTCTCGCGCTCACGCTCGCCGCGAAGGGGGGCATCCCCGTCTCGCAATGGCGGCTCGAGACGGCCGGGAAGAAGCCCGTCCTGCTCCTGCGCCGATTCGACCGGGCGGGGTCGATCCGGATTCCATTCCTCTCTGCGCTCAGCATGTTGGATGCGACCGACCACGAGTCGCGAAGCTATCTCGAGATCGTGGACGCGCTGCGCCAGCAAGGAGCTGCCGCAAAGGACGACATGCGAGCGCTGTGGCGCCGCGTCGTATTCAACGTCCTCATTTCCAACACGGACGACCATCTCCGCAATCACGGGTTCCTCTATGCGGGCTCCGACGGCTGGCGGCTCGCGCCTGCCTACGATCTCAACCCGGTCCCCGCAGAGATCCGGCCGCGCTTCCTGACGACGGCGATCAATGCCGACGAAACGACCGCGTCACTGGACCTCGCATTGAGCGTCGCGGAGTATTTTGGTCTCGATCCGGGCGCAGCACGCGCCATCGCAGGTGAGGTGGGCGAGGCAGTCGAAAGCTGGCGCATGGAAGCTACGCGCCTGGGCCTCGGCACGGCTGAGATCGACCGCATGGCATCCGCCTTCGAGCACGAGGATCTACGAGCGGCATGCGCCGAGCGTCGTCGCTGACGATCGACATAGCGACGTGTCGGGACGTCGCGAGCCGACATCGATCGAGCGCCGCCTAGTCGGCCCGGCGCAGCGTGGCCAGCAGGCGCTCGAGATCGCGGGCCTCGCCCATCATCACGAGCGTGTCACCGCTGGCGAACGCGTGGTCGGGGTCGACGCGTTGATCGACGCCGTCGCGCCGGAGGGCGAGCACCGAGACGCCGAAGCGACGGCGCACGTCGAGGCTCCGCACGCTCGATCCGTAGAGCGCAGGCGGCACCTCGACGGCGCGAACCGCGATGCCCGAGGTGAGTCGCAGCGCCTCGCGGTCGCGCCCCGGGTCACCGGCCGCCGACACTGCGACGTAGTCGCCGCGCAGCGCCTCGCGGGCCAGCACTTCCATGATGCCGCGCATCGAGAGGCAGCCGATGAGCTTGCCCTCGGCGTCCACCACGCCGAGCAGCTCGCGGCCGGCCCGGGTGAGCAGATCGAGGGCGTCGGAGAGGGGCGTGTCGGCGTAGGCACGCGTGGCGGCTTCCGAGACGTCGCCCGCCACCACGATGCCGCCGAGCGATCCCTCCTCGCCGAGGCTCGCCTTGACGTCGTGGATCGAGACCTGGCCCGCGAGATGCCCGCGCGCGTCGGTCACGAAGACGGCCCCGAGATCGCTGTCGAGAAAGCGCGCCAGCACCACGTCGAGCGGCGCGTCGCGGCGCACGGCCGGAGGGTTCGGCTGCATGATCTCGCCCGCCAGGACCTGGCGCAGCGCGAGGTCTTCGCGGCGATCGATGTCGATGCCGCGCGCGCGCAGCTTCTCGGTGTAGATCGAGTCGCGCTGCAGGCCGCGTGCCACGAGCGTCGCGAGCGCGGTCGCGAGCATCACGGGCAGCACCACGTCGTAGCTGTGCGTCAGCTCGAACGCGAGCAGCACGGCCGTGACGGGCGCGTGTGAGGTGCCGGCGAGCACGCCCGCCATGCCGACGAGTGCCCAGGCGCCGGACGACCAGCTCGCAGCCGGCAGCGCCGCCGCGAGCCCCGCAGCGAACAGGCCGCCCGCGAGTCCGCCGATATAGAGAGACGGCAGGAAGACGCCGCCCGAGCCGCCGGACGCGAGGGTCAGCGACGTGGCGAGGGGCTTGAGCACGAGCAGCAGCGCCAGCTCGCGCCAGGGGAGGGAGCCGGCGAGGGTCGAGTCCATGGTCTCGTAGCCGATCCCGTAGAGCTGCGGCGAGACGAGGAGGAGGCAGCCCACCAGCAGACCTCCGAGGGCGGGCTTGAGCACGAAGGGCAGGGGCATGCGGGCGAAGACGCGTTCGAGGCGCGCCAGCACGCGGCAGAACCCAACGGCGACGAGGCCGCAGAAGATGCCGAGCAGGGCAGCCAGCGGCGTCTCCCAAGGCGAACCGAGCTGGATCGGCGGCACCACGAAGGCCGGGTCGTCGCCGAAGTGCAGGCGCGAGACGAGGGTCGAGAACACGGCGCAGAGCACGACCGGGCCGAAGGTGCGCGCCGAGAAGTTGCGCGCGATCACCTCGAGGGCGAAGAAGGTGCCGGCGATGGGGGCATTGAAGGCGGCGGCGATGCCGCCGGCCGCGCCGGCCGCCGCGAGGGCACGCAGCTGATCGGCCGGAAGGCCGAGAAGCTGGCCGCTCGCCGAGCCCACGGCCGCGCCGATCTGCACGATCGGCCCCTCGCGGCCGACGGAGCCTCCGGTGCCGATCGTGAGCGCCGACGCCAGCGATTTGGTGAAGGCCACGCGCCGGCGCATGCGCCCGCCTCGCAGCGCGACGGCCTCCATCACCTCCGGCACGCCGTGGCCGCGCACCTCGCTCGAGAGGTAGCGCCCGACCAGGCCCACGAGCAGGCCGCCCACGGCCGGTGCGACCAGGACGCGCCACCGTGGCACCCACGGCAGCACGTAGCTGGCGAGATCCGGCGCGCCGATGGCCAGCCACTGCACGGCCTGGATCAGCTCGGCGAAGGCGATCGAGAACAGCCCCGTGAGGGCGCCGACGATGCCGGCGGCGGCCACGAAACGCGGCTCTCCGGCCGAGTCGAGCACGTCGCGGACCCGAGGCCTCAGCCGTTCGGTCCAGAGCCGCCGGATCCCGTTCACGCGGGGAGCCTACACCGACGCCGCCCGGGTCGCGGCTTCCGGGCCGCAACCCGCTCTGGTACCCTCGCGGCCGGCCTCG
>CAYOIG010000227.1:0-2277 GCA_964403915.1 uncultured Myxococcaceae bacterium | reverse complement strand
AGGCCTTCGGAGGCTCCGGAGCCGGCGCTGGCTGCGGCAAGGCTTCGGGGCGCTGCGGAGCCACCGGAGCCGGCTCCCGTGATGCGGCCGGAGGCGGCGTCGAGGGCTGAGCCGCAGGCGTCGGGGCAGGCGGAGGGGCTGCTGGGGGAGCCTTCGGCAGTGGCGCCGGGTTGGTCGGAGCGGGCGGCAGCGAGGGCTTCACCGGAGCAGGCGGCCGCACCGCAGGAGGAGCGGCCGCGGACGGAGCCGGCTTTGCGGACGCTGTGGGTGGCGCCGGCGGCGGCGACTGCGGCGCGGGAGAGCGCGAGAGGAGCAGCGGGATTCCGATCGCTGCTGCCCCCACCACCAGCGCGACGAGGAAGATCTGCAGCGGCCCGATCGCACGTCCCGAAGCTGCCGGCACCCGGGCGGGCGCGGGCCGCGGCGGCGTGGGAGGGGCAGCCTCGGGTGTGGGTGCGGGCTTCCGCTCCTCCGGTGCATGCGGCGGCTTCTCCGGTGCGGGCCTCGGCGCGGCAACACTCGGTGCTCGCGCGGAAGGCCGAGGCCCGAGAGGCTGCGGCACCTCGGCCCGTTCGGGACGTGGTGCGATGACGGCAGGAGAGGGCTCGGGCGGCGGCGCAGCAGGCGCGGACACCGGATCGACACGTTTCGGCGTCGGCGCGGCGCTTCGCGCAGCCTGCGCGGGCAGGCCAGCCCCTTCGGCCTCGAGAACGGCCACACGCGCGGCGGCCGGTGTGGGCGGAGGCGGCTCGGCCCGCTTCGGCGTCGACTCCGGCTCGAGAGCGGGCTCGTCGAGATCGAGCGCGAGGAGCGCCTCCGTGCCCCGCCGCACGACCTCGCTGGCGAGGCGGTGGAGCACTCGCGGAACGCCGCGGGCCGCACGGTGCAGGCGATCGAGCAGCACGGCGTCGAAGCGATGGCGCACCTGGTCGGGCGTGCCAGCGTGCGCGAGACGCGCGGCAATGTAGGCGGCCGACTCGGCGGCGGTCAGCGGCTCCTCGAGGCGCAGGCTTCGTGCGTCCGGGCCGAGCGCAGCGATCACCGCCTCGCTCTTCGCATCGTCGGTGAGCGCCACCAGCAGCGAGAGCACGCCGGGCGTCTCGGTGGCGAGGTATGCGAGGCTCCGCGCCGTCTCGAGCGGGATCGCGCTGCCGTCATCGAGCACGAGTACGAGGGGTGCGCCGCGCGCGGCAAGATCCCGGGCCAGCGCGCCGATCGCGGCGACGGCGTCCCCGGCAGCCGGGCGGCCCAGAACCGTCAGCGCCCACGCGCACAGGTCGGCCGCGGGCAGCGCCGCATAGGGCAGATACACGAGCGTGCGACGCCCGCGCAGGCGAGGCTCGAGCAGTCGCAGCAGGAGCGTCTTGCCAAGGCCGGCCGGGCCCGAGAGCACCACCACCGGCGCGCCACCGCCGAGGCTGCTCGAAAGCGCGTCGAGAACTCGCTCCGTCGCGGCCCGCGGCACATAAGCCGCAGGGCTCGCCGTCATCGCGAAGGGGTCGGAGCGGGCTTCTTCACTCACGGGCGTGCAGGAGAGGCCGCCAGATCTGCGCCGCCGACGACCTCGAGGCTCCAGTCGCGTACCGGCGGGCTCGACGCCGGGAAGTCGAGCACGCGAATCCGCACCAGGGATCCGGGCGCAAGCGTGATGGGGCCGATCTCGAACGGCGGCACGAGGGCCACCTGGATGCGAGCCGGGCCGGCCGGCACCGACGTGGGGTTCGCACCCGAGACGCCGGCGACCGCCGCGCCAGTCGCCGGCGACACTTCGAAACGCACGGGAGCCACCGCCACGCCCGGGCCCGGCGGTAGATCCGGTCCGGATCCCGCCGCACTCACACAGGCCGGTGTCGGACGATCGCCGAGCACGACGAGATCGAGGCTCGCGCCCGCGGCCACGACGGCACCGACGGCCGCACAGAGATCGCCGCCGCAAGGGTCCTCGAGATCGCCGAAGGCGACGACGCGGGCGCCGTCCAGCGCACCCTCCGCCGCAAGACCGCGCAGCGTGGCCTGCAGGGCCTCGGCGATCGATCCTTCGCCACCCGGCGCGAGCCGCCCGACGGCCTCGGCCGCAGCCACCAGGTCGGAGGACGGCGCGACGGCCTGCTGCGGGGCGCCACAAACGCCGCTCTCGCTACCGCCGGCCACCTGCACTGATACCCGGCCGCCGAGCGGGAGGGTCTCGATCACCTCCTTCGCACGCGTCTGCGCCGCTGCAAGGCGTGACACGCCGGCGCTGGCAGGCGCGCGCATCGAGACCGACGCGTCGATCAC
>CAYOIG010000226.1:0-2607 GCA_964403915.1 uncultured Myxococcaceae bacterium | reverse complement strand
TGGAAGCCGGCCCGCCCGGGGAGCCGGAGGGCGCCCCGCCTGCGCCCGAGAGCTGGGCCCACGGCCGCTTCGCCCTGGAGACCCCCGCAGCGCCCGGCCTGCACGTCGCGAATCTTCGGGGCGGCTTCGATCTCACGGGGGCGCGCCTGACGATCTTCGACGCCTCTGCCGTGCTCGGCGCCCCCGGGCGCCTCGCCGGCGACGCGACGCTCGATCTCTCGCAGGCCGGCAGCGTACCGGCGCAGCTCCGCTTCACCCTCGATGATGCGCGCGTCTCGGACCTGCTCGCCTCTCTCTCGGACGATCCGACGCCGGGCTCCGGCACGGCGGACCTCTCGGTGCGCCTCGCAGGCCCGATGCGGCCCGGCACGCCGCTGCTCGCGAGCCTGGGCGGCGACGCGCGGATCACGGCCCGTGATGGCGAGCTCGGCATCGAGCTTCCGATGCTGCTCGCGATCGCCAAGGCCAGCACCACCTTCAACCCCTTCGGCTCGGCGAGCGGCCTGCGCTTCGATCGCATCGACACCGAGCTCCGCATCGAAGACGGGCGCATCGCCACCAAGGAGAGCATCACCCTCGAGAGCCCCGATCTACGGCTCGCCATCTCCGGGTCTCTCGACCTGCGCGAGCGACCCCATCGGCTGGAGGCCGTGGTCGGCTGCTTCTTTTTCAAGCCCCTCGATCAGGTGCTCGGCCTCATGCCCTTCGTCTCGCGCATCCTGCTCGGTCCCGACCGCAGCCTCTTCGGCACCTACTTCGAGCTGACGGGACCGTGGGAAGATCCGAAGGCCGGTCTCATCCCGCTGCGAACGCTCGCGTTCGGGCCGACCAGCTTCCTGCTGCAGGACGTGCCGGCCTTCGTCAAGCGCGGTATCGACGGAATCCAGAGCGTGCTGACCGGCGCTTCCCGAAGCCTGCCCGAGGTGGCCTCGCCCGCCGAGGCGGCGGACCCGCAGGGGGATGGCTCGTGAGCGCGGCCCGGCACAAGATCCTCTCGCGCGCAGAGGCTGCGCGCGCCGTGGCCCGGGCCCGGCGGCGCGGCGAGCGCATCGTCTTCACCAACGGCTGCTTCGATCTGCTGCACGTCGGTCACGTGCGGAGCCTCGAGCAGGCGCGCGGCCTCGGCGACCGCCTCGTCATCGGCGTCAACTCCGACGCCAGCGTACGTCGGATCAAGGGTCCGTCGCGGCCCATCGTGCGCGCGCGCGAGCGTGCCGAGGTCCTGGCCGCCCTCGCCTGCGTCGACTGGGTGGTGATCTTCGGCGAAGGGACACCGCTGCAGCTCATCCGCGCGCTTCGGCCCGACGTGCTGGCCAAGGGCGGCGACTGGAGCCTCGGCGCCATCGTCGGCCGGGCGGACGTGCTCGGCTGGGGCGGTAGCGTGCGGCGCCTGCGCGAGATCCCGGGCGTCCGCACCTCGGCCATTGCCCGGCGCATCCGCGAATCCGCCGGCGGCGTCTGAGCGTCGAACTCCCGTGACTGGCGCATCCGACACCCTCGCGCGTCTCACGGAGGAGATCGGCCGCGTCATCGTCGGCCAGCGCAGCCTCGTCGAGGGGCTCCTGGTCGGCCTCCTCGCCGGCGGCCACGTGCTGGTGGAGGGAGTACCGGGCCTCGCAAAGACCACGGCGGTGCGCACCCTCGCCGAGGCACTCGGCCTCGGCTTCCGCCGGGTGCAGTTCACGCCCGACCTGCTGCCGGGTGACGTGCTCGGCACGCCGATCTACGTGCCGGCGCGCGGCGAGTTCGTGCTGCGCCGGGGACCGATCTTCACGCCCGTGCTGCTCGCCGACGAGATCAACCGCGCCCCTGCGAAAGTTCAGTCGGCGCTGCTCGAGGCGATGGAGGAGCGGCAGGTCACGCTCGGCGACGAGACGATCGCGCTGCCCGATCCCTTCTTCGTGATGGCGACCCAGAACCCCATCGAGCTCGAGGGCACATACCCGCTGCCCGAGGCGCAGCTCGACCGCTTCCTGCTGAAGCTCCGCGTCGACTATCCGAGCGCCGAAGAGGAGCTGCGCGTCGTCGAGCGTTCTGCCGCGACACCGGGCGCCATCACCGCAGTCACCGACGCCGGGGGCGTTCGTGCGCTGCGTGCCGCCGCGAGCGCCGTGCACGCGGCCCGTCAGGTTTCGCAGTACGCGGTGTGCATCGTACGCGCCACACGCGACCCGTCCGAAGCCGGCGCGAAGCTCGGCACGGCGCCCGGCGCCGTCGCGCTCGGCGCATCGCCGCGCGCGACGATCTTCCTGGTGCGCGCGGCAAAGGCGCGTGCGCTGCTCGACGGGCGCGACTTCGCAACCCCGCACGACGTGAAGCGCGTGGCGAAGGACGTGCTCCGCCACCGCGTTCTCGTCGGCTACGAGGCCGAGGCGGACGGCCTGACGCCCGAGGCCGTGATCGCCGCGGTGCTCGCGGCCGTCGCTACGCCGTGAGCGCCGCGCCGGCCGCGGCAGAGCTGGCGCGCGCGGCGCGCCTGCTCACCCTGCGGAGCCGGCGCGAGGCGACCAGCACGCTCGGCGGGGCCTACACCAGTGCGTTTCGCGGGGGCGGGGTCGCATTCGAGGAGCTGCGCCCCTACGTCCCCGGCGACGACGTGCGCGCCCT
>CAYOIG010000225.1:0-2741 GCA_964403915.1 uncultured Myxococcaceae bacterium | reverse complement strand
GGCGAGATCATGCGCCGGCGCTGCGGCGATCTCTCGTCGCTGGAATGCGACGCGCGGGTGGCGCAGGCGCGCGAGCGCTACCTCGCCGCCGGCCTTCCGGGCCATCTGGTCTTCCCCGACACCCGCGCGGAGGAGTGGCTCGACTGCGGGCAGTGCCGCGACTGCTTCAAGCCGACGCTGGCGCTGCGGCCGCAGGAGTCGGTGCAGTACACGCTCGCGCTCTCGAACCCGGACGAGGTCGGCCCGGACGGCAGGCCGCTGCGCTTCCGCTACGGCTTCGTCGCCTCGAGCGACAACCACAAGGCGCGGCCGGGCACGGGCTACAAGCAATACGCTCGCCGCGAGATGAGCGAGGCCACGGGCGCGCGCTCCGAGCTCGCGGACCTGGTCCTCCGCAGCGTGTTGCTGCGCGGCGCGGGGATCTCGAAGGCCGATCCCCGCGTTCCCTTTCCGGTGCCCGAGGGATTGCAGGGCCTGCTCGGCGTCGACACGGAGCGCATCGCGAGCTTCCTCTACCCGGGAGGCCTCGTGGCCGTACACGCGGCCGGGCGCAGCCGCGAGGCGATCTGGGACGCCCTTCAGCGCCGCGAGGTCTACGGCACGAGTGGCCCGCGCATCATGCTCTGGTTCGATCTGCTGAACGGCCCGGAGGGGAAGCTGCCGATGGGTAGCGAGGTGGAGCTGGGGGCCGCGCCGCGCTTCGAGGTTCGCGCCGCCGGAGCCTTCGAGGAGAAGCCCGGCTGCCCCGACACCAGCACGCGCGCTCTGTCTCCGGAGCGTCTCACGCGGCTGTGTCGCGGCGAGTGCTACCACCCGGCGGAGACGCGCCATCCGATCGTCGCGATCGAGGTCGTGCGCATCCGCCCGCAGCGCGAGCGGGGTGAGAACGTCGATGCCCTGATCGAGGATCCCTGGAAGCGCTTCGACTGCCCGGCCGATCCGGCCGGGTGCAGCGTCCGCTTCGAGGACGAGGAGTTCGCGGCGGCCGGGCGAGACGCCGTCTACTACGTGCGCGCGTTGCAGGAGCCGACGCCGGCCATCAACGGCGCGAATCTCCGGACCACCTTCGACGCGCAGGGCAATGCGGTCGCCACGAAGCCCTGCTTCGGCGACTACCGCACGGCGTTCAGCGACGATTGTCTCGCGCCCGTCAGCGAGCGCGCCTGGTCCTCGCCCATCTACGTGGACTCGGCGCCGTGAGCCCCGCCCTCCATCCGCCACAGCGCCGGCATCGGCAGCGCCCACATCTCCGTGCCGAAGGGAAGCACCTCCCGCCCGGCATACAGCAGCACGCCCCGGTGGAACCTCTTCCCCGTCACCTCACGCAGCGCTTCGAGGCCGCGGAAGTCGCCGGCTGCGATGCTCGCCGCTGCCTTCACCTCGATTCCGACCACGCGGCCATCGCCTGCTTCCAGCACCAGATCCACCTCGCGACCGGCGGCGGTCCGGAAGTGGAAGAGCCCGGCATCGACCTCGCACCAGCCGAGCTGCTTCTGGATCTCTCCCGCGACGAAGGTCTCGAGTAGCGGGCCGGCTGCGGTCGGCTCCTCCGCCAGCCGTCCGGACGTGAGACCGGCGAGGTGGGCGAGCAGGCCGGTGTCCGTGAGCACGACACGCGGGGTCTTGATGAGACGCCGCGCCCGACTCCCGGCCCAGGCCGGCGTGCGGCGGACCAGAAAGATGTTCTCGAGCAGTGCGAGGTAGCGCGTCAGCGTGGTCTGCGGCAGGCCCGTGCAGCGCGAGACCTCGGCGACGTTCTGGAGCGTCGCGGATCGGGCGGCCAGGAAGGCGAGCAGGCGCGGCAGCTCGCTCAGCCCTTCGATCTGCGCGATGTCGCGAACGTCACGCTGGAGGATCGTCGTGACGTAGGAGCCGAACCAGGCCCGCCGGCGCGCCGGCTCCTTGCGCCCGAGTAGCTCGGGGTAGCCACCGCGCAGGGCACGATCGAGGAGAGCCTCTCTCGACTCGCCCGCGCTGCGAACCCGCAGCGGCCCTCTCGCGAAGAGAACGTCCACGAAGCGCTCGCGCGTGCCCTCGATCTCGCCCTGGGAGAGGGGCCAGAGCGTGAGGACCTCCATCCGTCCGGCGAGCGATTCGGAGGCGCGCGGCAAGGTGAGGACGTTGGCCGATCCGGTCAGCAGAAAGCGGCCCGGCCGGCGATTTCGATCGACCGCGCGCTTGATCGCGGAGAGCAGCTCGGGGGCGCGCTGGATTTCGTCGAGAACGACCGGCCCATCGAGGGCGGCAACGAATCCCGCCGGGTCGCTCTGTGCAGCGGCGAGCGTGGCACCGTCATCGAAGGTCAGAAAGCGCGCCCGGCGCCGGGTGGCGATCTGCTCGCAGAGCGTCGTCTTGCCCGCCTGCCGGGGACCGACGACGAGCACCACGGGCGTATCGAGGAGCGCGGCCTCGACGGAGACCATGATCTGGCGCCGGAGGAGTGCGTGATTGTCCATGGCGTGGTGGATTATCTACCCCCATGTGGTGGATTTGCAACCACCGCCCACCCTCCCTCCCGCGGGGCGTCAAGGGCCGGCGTCGCCCGATCCTGTACGTGCGCGGGGCGACCGACGGCCCCTATGCAGCCCCTGCTTCCGTCAGGCCAGCCAGTTCTCTCGCCGCAGCGCGAGGCGCTCGAAGGCCCGATCGGCGGTGACCAGGGTGAGACCATAGGCCATCGCGTGCACGCCGATCGCGAGATCGAAGTCGCTCATCCGACGCCCCGCCTTCTCGAGCCGGGC
>CAYOIG010000224.1:0-3371 GCA_964403915.1 uncultured Myxococcaceae bacterium | reverse complement strand
ACGTAGCTGAAGCGCACGCCGTAGCGCGGCAGCACCTGCGTGAAGAGGCGATGGCTGCCGCCGTAGAGGTCGTCTGCCACCACCACGTGCTCGCCGCCCGAGACGAGCTGCAGGGCACCGGCGATGGCGGCCATGCCCGAGCCGTAGGCGAGGCCGAAGCGGCCGCCTTCGAGGCTCGCGAGGCAGGCCTCGAGGGCGCTGCGCGTCGGATTGCCGCTGCGCGAGTATTCGTAGCCGCGATGCTCGCCGATGGCGTCCTGCGTGTAGGTGGCCGTCTGATACACCGGCACGATGGTGGCACCGGCCGCCTGCTCGGCCTCCTGTCCCGCATGGATGGCCCGCGTCTCGAAGCCGAGCCTCCTCTCGTCGTCCGCGCTCATTGCCGCGCCAGCTCTGACAGCAGGCGCCAGGTTCGCTCGCGGGCCGCGTCGCGCTCGGAGCCGGAGCCGTAGGGGAAGATCGCGGCGTG
Organism: uncultured Myxococcaceae bacterium; assembly: GCA_964403915.1. Classification (GTDB taxonomy): domain Bacteria; phylum Myxococcota_A; class UBA9160; order UBA9160; family UBA9160; genus MYXO. The sequence goes on along the minus strand of CAYOIG010000224.1, from coordinate 2,902 downwards.
GAAGTCGGTGACGCCCGCCGCGGCCAGCGCCCCGAGCGCTCGCTCGACCTCGCGCTCATCGCCGGCGATGGCCACGTCACCGGGGCTCTTCGCGCCTTCGACGTCGAGCATGGCGCGGTAGGAGGGGAGCTGGCCGTACATCGCGAAGGCCTTCGACGCTGCCTCGCGAGCGCCGGCCGGGTCGTTGGTGACGATCGTGGGAAGGCCGCACACGATGCGCACGGGCGCCCGTCCGGCCTGCTTCGCCGCGGCCTGGATCTCCGGCACGAGGGTCTCGGCCAGCGTCCGCTGGCCCGCCATCCACGTGAGCGTACCGTCGGCGACGGCACCTGCGACGACGCGCATCTTCGGGCCGAGGCCGCCGATCAGGATCGGGAAGGGCGACGCGCCCGAGATCGAGAGACCGCCGCTCACGCGGTACATCTGCCCCTGGAAGGAGACCTTGCCGGTCTCCACCAGCGAGCGCACGATCGTGACGTACTCCTCGACGTGCTTCGCCACGCGCGCGTAGGAGAGGCCGAGAATGTGTTCGATCACGACCTTGTGGCTCGGACCGAGCCCGAGGGCGAGGCGGCCCTTGGTGGCAGCCTGTGTCGAGAGCGCCTGCTGCGCCATGTAGAGGGGGTGCCGCGAGTGGGTCGGCACCACTGCCGTGCCGAGCTCGATGCGCTGCGTCTCGCGGCCGGCGAGGGCCAGCAGGGTGAGGGCATCGAGGCCGAAGATGTTCGCGACCCAGGCGGTCTGGAAGCCGTCGTGCTCTGCGCGGCGAAACTGCTCGAGCGTCGCGTCGAGGCCGCCCCCCGTACCGTCGAGCTCGCCGAGACCGACACCGATGCGAAGGCCCTTCATCCATTCTCCTCGTTGATCCGCCTGCCTGCGCGGCGACTCCAGCTCACCAGTAGTCGGCCGTCACGACGAGATCGCCCTCGACGGCCGTCCGGCATGCGAGGCGTACTGCGTCCGACACGCGATTGCGTTGCTTTGCGCGCGTCTCGTCCTCCGAGGCCGCGACCAGGCCTCCGGCGTCGTCGACGATCGTGAGCCCGCAGCGGGCACACAGGCCCTCGGCCCCGCAGGCGCGGGCGATCGGCAGCCCGGCCTGCCGCGCCGCGTCGAGCAGCAGCGTCCCCGTCTCCACCTCGACGGTGCGTCCCGACGGCTCGAAGCGGACTCGTGCGCGCATCGGGGCATTGTAAGCGACCCGGCGGCCCCGGTCATGCGCGGGGCCGGGCGCGCCCCTGCCGCCGTCTCCGGGCCCGCGTCGCGCTCGTCTGGACGGGGGGGGCCGCTCCGGTACCCTCGCCTCGTGTCGACCGCCGGCATCATCATCATCGGCAACGAGATCCTGTCGGGAAAGGTCGTCGACACGAACTCCGCCTACCTGTGCCGTGAGCTTCGCGAGCTCGGCGTCGACGTCGAGCGCATCGCCGTGATCCCCGACGTGATCGACGTCATCGCGAGCGAGGTGAAAGCCCAGAGCGCGACCTACGATCTCGTCTTCACGTCGGGGGGCGTCGGCCCGACGCACGACGATCTCACCCTCGACGGAGTCGCGAAGGCCTTCGGTGTGGCGCTGGTGCTGAACGAAGCCCTCGCGGCGCGCATGGAGCGGGCCCAGGGCAGCCCTCCCAATGAGAGCCAGCTCAAGATGGCGCGCGTTCCGGTGAGCGCCGTGCTGATGGATTCGGGAGATCTGTGGTTTCCGGTCGTGGTCGTCGAGAACGTTCACGTCTTCCCCGGCATCCCGTCCCTGCTCCAGCGGAAGTTCGAGAGCGTGAAGGAGCGCTTCCGGGGCGTCCCGTTCCGGCTGCGGCGCATCTACCTGACGCGCCGGGAGAGCGACATCGCGGACGTCCTGAATGGCGTGCTGGCCGACTTCCCGGCCGTGCAGATGGGCTCGTATCCGCGGACGGGGCGAGAGGACTTCTACGTCATGGTGACGCTCGAGTCGCGCGATGAAGACTACCTGAAGCGTTCCCTCGACGAGCTCCTCGCGCGCCTGCCCGAAGGCTCGATCCAGCGGGTCGAGTAGCCCTGGATCCGGCAGCGCCGCTCGCCCGCGCGCTCGCCTTCGTGCATCCCGCGTGGATGCTGGCGAGCCTCGTGCTCGCCTTCGCGGCGCTGCGAACGGGCCTCGCGCTCCGGCGCGCACGCCGGGGCCGCACGCGCCGCGATCCGGCGCAGCGGGCGCAGCATTTGAGGGTCGCGAAGCCTGCCATCTGGCTCGTGCTCGCGGGCTTCGCAGGCGGGCCGCTTTCGATGGCTCTGCTTCGCGCCGAGCCGCCCTTCGGCACGCTGCACGCCTTCGCCGGTCTCGTCGCCGCAGCGCTCTTCGCCGGCACGGCCATCGCCGGCTGGCGTCTCGAGCGCGGCCGCGGCCGGCCCCGAGACGCCCATGCCCTGCTCGGGGTGCTGGCGCTGCTCGCCGCCGCTGCCGCGGCCATCGCAGGCTTCGTGCTCCTGCCCTGAAGCCGCCGCGGGGTCAATGCTCGTGGCGGTGATGCAGGTCGGGAACGTGCGGATGAGCGTGTTCCACCGGCTCGTGGCGATGCCAGTGGACGTGGCGCGTTCCGGGCGCGAGCCCGGGATGCGAATGTACGTGATGGCCGTCGTCGTGCCGGTGGGCGTGGACGTGCTCGGCCGTGGCGTGGTGGTGCGCATGCTCGTGCCGGTCTGCGAGCAGCAGCGCAACGCCCGCTGCGAGCGCGAGCGACGCGAGCAGCAGGCCCGCACCCACCACCTCGCCCGGAAGCGCCAGCGAGGCAGCGGCGCCCACGAAGGGAGCACTCGCGAAGATGGCCTGCGCGCGCGTCGCGCCGAGCTGCTGCGAGGCGCTGATGTGGAGCACGAGGCTGAGACCGTAGGAGGCAGCGCCGACGACGAGCGCTGCCGCGGTGGCGCG
>CAYOIG010000223.1:0-10101 GCA_964403915.1 uncultured Myxococcaceae bacterium | reverse complement strand
CTTGAACGTCTCCTTCACCGGCTCGAGCGAGAACTTCTGGTTGATCTTCACCATCCCCCACTGGCGGTCGGCACAGACGAGGAAGACGACGCGTAGGCCGTGGCGCACGGCCGTCTCGACCTCCTGCATCTGGAAGCCCATCGCCCCGTCGCCGAGCATGCAGTAGACCTGCTTGTCGGGCCGTGCGACGGCAGCGCCCAGCGCCTGCCCCACCCCGGCGCCGAGGTGACCGAAGTGCGCGGTCGAGAGCTGCGTGTTCGGTACGCGCAGCTCGGTGAACGATTGTCCCCAGACGGCCGAGTTGCCGCCATCGAAGACCACCACGGCATCGTCATCGAAGACGCGCCGGCACACGGCCGGAACGTGCGCCGTGATCATCGGCACGCTCCGGTTCTCGAGCACCGCATCGAGCGTGGCGCGATCCTTCGCCTTGTCGACCGTGAGGGTCTCGACTGCCGTGCGCCGCGCGGCGAGGAGCGCGCGATCGACGCGACCCTCGAGCCGCCCTGCGAGGGCCGCCAGGAAGGCGCGTGCGTCACCGAGGACGGCGAGATCGGTAGGCCGGTTGCGGCCGAGCGCCGCGTCGTCGACGTCGACCTGGATGAGACGCTGCTTGCGGGGCGGCGACCAGTAGGGCGCCTTTCCCCACCAGTCGGTCTCGCCCAGCTCGGAGCCGACGCAGAGCACGAGGTCTGCCTCGTTGCGCAGCTGGCTGCACGCTTCGATGTGCACCATCGGCCATGCGAGGGGCGAGGTCTCGGGAAAGACACCGCGTGCGCTCCACGAGGTCGTGACCGGCGCATGGAGCAGCTCGGCCACCCGCGCCAGCTCGGCGAAGGCGCCCGCGTGGAGCACGCCGCTCCCGACGTGAAGCATGGGCAGGCGCGCGGCCGCGAGCATCTCGGCGGCGCGCTCGACCTGCGCGGGCGGCGGCTCGATGGGAAGGGTTCGCCGGTACTGGTGCGGCGCAAGGATCGGCACCTCGGCGCAGGGCCCGTTGATGAGGTTCTCGGGCACGTCGAGGTGAACGACGCCCGGGCGCCCCGTGAAGCACGTGCGCAGCGCGCGGCGCATCAGCTCCGGCAACCGCTCGATGGAGGGTACGACCTCGGACCACTTCGACATGGCCGAGATCGTCTTCACCTGATCGAAGCTCTGGTAGGCGCCGCCACGGTCGGGGTATACGATGCCCGTGCGGCGTGAGCTGGTGATGAGAAGGACGCGGTTCCCCTCGCCATTCTCCACCGCCACGCCCGAGAGCATGTTCGCGACACCGGGCCCGTTGCTGGCGATGCAGACACCCAGGCGGCCGGTCAGCCGCGCGTACGCGCCGGCCATGTGCGCCGCCACGGCCTCGTGCCTTGGCGAGATCATCGTCAGGCCCAGCTCGACGCAGTGGGCGAAGAGCTGCGTGTAGGTGCCATCGACGATCCCGAAGAAGGTCTCGACGCCCTCCTGCTCCAGCATCCGGGCGATGATTCCGCCCCCGGTCGTGTCGGCCAACGCACCCTCCTGGTTCGTGAGAGGGCGTCAGTGTACCTCGGCAGCCACCCCGGTCGACGTCGGCACCGCCGAGGCCTCGACCCACGGCCGGCAGATCCTCCTTGCGGTGGCGGCCGCGGTGGAGGGGCGGGCGGGCGCATGCAGACGACGCTCATTGCAGGATCCGGCGGACGCGGTCGCGGATCGCATCGAACTCACGCATGAGCGTCTCTCGCGCGTGCGCGCCCACGTGATCGACCTGCTCGCGAATGCCGTGCAGCCGCGACTCGACCTCGCTGCGGAGCTGTTCGAGCGCAGCGGCCCTGCGGGCCTCGACACGGGAGCGCGAAAAGGATGCACCGACGGAGCTGCCGAGGTCGTCGAGCTCGCGCCCGAGATGGGCGAGAAGGTCGTCGAGGCTGACGAGACCCGTCACGCGCCCGTCCTGGAGCACGGGCACGCGGCGAATGCCGTGCTCGGCCATGCAGGCGATGATGCGCTCGAGCGGGTCGCCGGCCTGAACGGACGTGAGCGGCCGCGTCATCACCTCTTCCGCCGTGGTCCTTCCGGCCTCGCGCCCGGCCGCAATGACGCGAAGCGCGAGATCCCGGTCCGTGATGAGGCCCACGGGAAGCGCTGCATCGTCGAGCACCACCACACAGCCGACGGCCTCTCTCTGCATTCGCCGGGCGACCTCGTAGACCGAGGCATGCTGTGCCACGGTCACGACCTCACCTCCCACCTGCGCCGCCTGCACGCTCATGCCGCCCCTCCCCGGCCTGCCGCAGACGGCAGAGGCGACGCCAGCTGCCGCCGGATGGCCTCCGCCAGGTCGCCGACCTCGGTCGCGAGGAGCCGCAGCAGATCGTCGAGCGAGAGCACGCCCACGAGTGTGCCGCTCGCCTCCACCACGGGAAGCCGGCGCAGTCGGCTGGCCCGCAGCACCGAGAGCGCCCATGCGAGCGGCGCGTCGGCGTCGATCGTCTGCACGGGCTGGCGCATCACCTCACGCACGGGAACGGCCCCGGGGTCGAGGCGTCTGGAGAGGACGACGAGGGCGGCATCACGATCCGTGAGCATCCCCACCGGACGACCCTGCTCCATCACGACGACACAGCCCACGGACTCCGACTCCATGAGCTGCACGGCCGAGCGGACGCTGGCGTCGGGATCGACGGTGACGGGTCGGAGAGAGCAGTAATCCCTTGCGGCCATGCGAACCTCCAGCCCCGGGGCGGAGCGGACTCGGCGGGACGGCCATGCCTGCGGCGATCGCGCGCACCTCTGTGGCATCGCGTCGCGAGGCCGTCGCCCCGCGCTGCGCTGCTACCGGCGGGCGCTGGCCTTGCGCCCGAGGGTGCGCGGAACTCCCTGCTCCTTGGCCTCCAGGGCCTTCTCCATACGCCGGAGCACCAGCAGCGCCTCGCGCCGCGCCTGCGCCGTGAGCTTCTTCCAGCGGCGCTCGCCCTCGGCCTCGAAGCGTCCGAGCTGATGGCTCGCGTTGCGGAGCGCGCGCACGGCCTCGCGCTGATAGTGCTCCTCGGCGCGCACGACCGCTCGCTCGAGCTGCACGAGGCGCTTGCGAACGCGATCCGAGAACTCCCGCAGCGTCTCGGGAAGCTCCCGCTCCGCACGTGCGAGCTTCGCGCCTACTTTCGCCGCCCGGCCCTTCAGCGTGCTGCGCTTCGAGACCGTCTTCTTCTTCGCCGTCCGCCTCTTCGCGGCCATGTCCAGCCCTCCCGTTGTGGAAACCCACGCCGGGCCTTTGCAAGCGGCGTGCCTTCCGCGGCGATTCGAGAAAACGCCATGTAGGCACAGGCTTCGCCAGACATCCGGGAGCGCCCGTCCAGCGACATGGGGCCCCGCGCCACATCGGCGCGTCGCCTGGAACGGCTGCCGCCTCAGATCAGATCGACCTCTCCGATCTGCTCGAGGCTTCGCAGGCGAAGCCAACGCCGCACGAGAAAGCTCCCGAGACCGAGCGGGCCCGCCAGGAGCGTCAGCAACAGATACGGCCGTGGCTCGACGCCGATCCGGCTCGACTCCCGCAGCACCCAGGCGCCAACGAAGAGGTCGAACACGAGATAGTGGGTCCAGCCGGCGAGAAAGCCCACGGGCGCACCGAGCGCAGCACGCAGGCCCTCGTAGCCGAAGCCAGCGTCCGGCCCGGTCGCGATCGCAGCCGCGAGAAGAACGCCGTAGGTCGCAGCCAGCGCGAGGAATACACCGCCATGGGAGGCCGCACGCCGCGCGAGCCTCGAACGCGGCGCGGCCAGGAAGAGGCCCCACCAGGGCAGGACGACGAGGTTGAGGATCCGGAACGCGGTCTCCGCGCTCACGGCCCTAGCCTTCGATCCGGTCGATCCGATAGTCCTCGATCACGGGATTCGAGAGCAGCTTCTCGCCGATCTCGCGCAGCAGGCGCTCGGCCGCGGCGCGGTCGGTCGCGTCGAGCGTCACCTCGAAGAGCTTGCCCTGTCGCACCTGCTGCACCGCGGCGTAGCCGAGGGAGCGGGCCGCACGCTGGATCGCCTTGCCCTGGGGATCGAGCACGTCCGCCTTGAGGGTCACGAAGATCGTCGCCTTCACGAGGCCTCCTCCGCCGCTGCGAGCGCCCGCTCGAAGATGGCATCCACGTTTCGCAGCGCCGCATCCTCGCTGAAGACGCGATCGATCTCCTCGCGCGAGAGCACCTTTGCGATGGCGGCATCACCCTCGATGCGCGCGCGGAACTCGCCGCCTTGCTCCCACGTCTCCATCGCGTGGCCCTGCACCATCCGGTAGGCGTCTTCGCGCGAGAGCCCCTTCTCGGCCAGCGCCACCAGGAGCGTGCCGCTGAAGACGAGCCCATGGGTGAGCTCGAGGTTCTGCCGCATCCGCTCCGGGTAGACGACCAGCGTCTCCATGAGGTGCGCGAAGCGATGCAGCATGAAATCGAGCAGGATCATCGCGTCCGGCAGCACGATCCGCTCGACGGAGGAGTTGCTGATGTCGCGCTCGTGCCACAGCGCCGTGTTCTCGAGCGCCGCCGTGGCATGGCCGCGGATCACGCGCGCCAGCCCCGAGACGTTCTCGAGCCGCCAGGGATTTCGCTTGTGCGGCATGGCGGAGGAGCCCTTCTGGCCCCGCTTGAACTCCTCCTCCACCTCGCGCACCTCGGTTCGCGCCAGGTGACGAAGCTCGACTGCGAACTTGTCGAGGCTGGTCGCGACCAGTGCCAGCGTCGAGACGAGGTGCGCGTGGCGGTCGCGCTGCACCACCTGCGTCGCCACCGGCTCGAAGCCGATGCCGAGCCGGGCGCAGACGGCCTCCTCCACCCCCGGATCGAGGTGCGCGAAGGTGCCGACGGCGCCGGAGAGCTTGCCGACACAGGCATCCGTCAGCGCGGCCGCGAGGCGAGCCCGGTTGCGTCGCATCTCCTCCCAGAAGACCAGGAGCTTGAGGCCGAACGTGGTCGGCTCGGCGTGGACGCCGTGCGTGCGGCCGGCGCAGGCCGTGCGCCGATGCTCGACGGCCCTGCGCCGCAGGGCGGCCGTCACGCGGTCGACGCCCGCGAGGAGCAGCGCGCCGGCCGCTTTCATCTGCAGCGCCAGCGCCGTATCCAGCACGTCACTCGACGTCATGCCGAAGTGCACCCAGCGCGCGTCGGGCCCCACGTGCTCGGCCACGTTCGTGAGAAATGCAATCACGTCGTGGCGCACTTCGCGCTCGATCTCGTCGACGCGGGCCGCCTCGAAGCGTGCCTTCGAGCGGATGGTCTCGGCCGCCCGGGCGGGGATCACGCCGCGCTCGGCCAGCACGTCGCAGGCGGCGAGCTCGACCTCGAGCCAGCGACCGTACTTCGCCGCGTCGGTCCAGAGCGCGCTCATCTCGGGTCGGGAGTAGCGGTCGATCACGGGGAGCCCAGACGGAGGTAGGTGTAGCTGAGAAGCAGATAATACATGACCGGGATTCCGAGCAGGCTGGAGTCGATGCGATCGAGAAAGCCACCCATGCCAGGCAGCAGGGAGCCTGCATCCTTGCGCTGCGCATCCCGCTTGAGCAGCGACTCGACGAGATCGCCGATGATGCCGACGACGGTGAGCACCATCGCAAAGAGTGCCGCGGCTGCCCACGGGAAGGAGGCCGAGAGATCCGGCCACCAGAGATCGAAGATACCCTTGCAGAGCAGCGCGTTCGCAGTGCCGCCGGCGACGCCGCCGAGAGCCCCTTCCACGGTCTTGCCGGGGCTGATCTGCGGCGCGAGCTTGCGCCGGCCCCATCTGCGACCGGCGAAGTAGGCGCCGGCATCGCAGCCGACGAGCGCTGCCAGCGCAAAGATCATGTAGAAGGCCCCCGCGTCGGGCGCGATCTGCTGCGCGGCCAGCGGGCCAAAGCGCGCGGCCACTACGTCGTGGAATTGCCGCAGCACGATGGCATGAGAGAGCAGCCAGGCCACGTAGAAGACGCCGAAGAACGTGCCGGAGATGCTGGCCAGTGCCTCCGTGATCTCGGCCTTGCCCACCTGTGCCACCATCACGCCGAGCAGCACCGCCGTCATCAGCAGGGTCGTGTGGTACTCGTTGCCGAGATAGGCCACGCAGGGAAGCGCAGCGCCGGCCACGAGGCCGAAACCGACGAGAGGATGGGCGCCCTTGTCCTCGATCAGGCGGTAGAACTCGCGCAGGCCCATCAGCGTGATGACGATGATGGCGACGAGATACGGCACGCCGCCGACCGCGATGAGCCATAGAACGGGCGGGATCACCAGCGACGCCGTCAGCAGCCGCAGCGCGAGGTTGCTCACCTTCCGCGACGCCTTCTCGGGCAGGGGGGTCGGCGGGCGCGGGTGGATGGGCTCGGCGGTCACGACGGGTCGCCTCGCGCCGCCTTCGTTCCGGTATGGCCGAAGCCGCCCGCGCCCCGGGACGTCTCCGGCAGACCCTCGCACTCCTCCCACGCCACCTGCAGCACGGGCGCGAAGACGAGCTGTGCGATGCGATCGCCGCGTCGGAGCGTCACGGGGTCGCTGCCCGCATTCATCACGATGATCTTCACCTCCCCGCGATAGTCCGAGTCTATCGTGCCCGGGGCGTTCGGGAGCAGCAGGCCGTGGCGCAGCGCGAGGCCGCTGCGCGGGCGGACCTGCGCCTCGTAGCCCTCCGGCACTGCGAGCGCGAAGCCCGAAGGCACGAGCGCACGCGCGCCGGGCGCGAGCACGAGATCGGCCTCCAGCGCCGCACAGACGTCGAGGCCAGCGGCTCCCGCCGTGGCGTACGACGGGAGCGGCAGGTCATGAGCGCCTGGAAGGCGCTGGATCGAAACGCGCAAGGGCGCCGCGGCCAGGTCTCTACTCCTTTGCCGCGACGTCGGCGAGCGCCTCCTTGCGGGAGAGCCGGATGCGGCCCGTCGGATCGATGTCGATGCACTTGGCGAGCACCTCGTCGCCCTCCGCCACCACGTCCGTCACCCGCTCGACGCGACCCTCCGCGAGCTGACTGACGTGCACGAGCCCGTCGGTGCCCGGGAAGATCTCGACGAAGGCGCCGAAGTCGGTGATGCGCTTCACCTTGCCGAGGTAGATGCGACCGATCTCGGCCTCCTGCGTGAGCTCCTGCACCATGGCGCGCCCGCGCTCGAGCGCGTCGAGGTCCGGCGAGAAGATCGTCACGCGGCCCGAGTCCTCGACGTCGATCTTGACGCCGGTGGTGTCCTGGATCGCGCGGATCACGCGCCCGCCTGGCCCGATGATGTCGCGGATGCGGTCGGGCTTGATCCAGATCACCTCGAGGCGCGGCGCCGAGGGCGAGAGATCCGGCCTTGCCGAGAGGTTCTGCAGCTCCGGCCGCGTCTCCGACTCCATGCAGTCGAGGATGTGGAGGCGACCGGCGCGCGCCTGCTGCAGCGCGCGCTCCATCACGGCCCAGTCCACCGACTCGATCTTGATGTCCATCTGCACCGCGGTGATGCCCTTGCGCGTGCCCGCGACCTTGAAGTCCATGTCGCCGAGATGATCCTCGTCGCCGAGAAAGTCGGAGAGCACTGCGACGCGGTCGCCTTCCTGGATCAGCCCCATCGCAATGCCTGCCACGGGCGCGCTGACGGGCACGCCGGCATCCATCAGCGCGAGCGTTCCGCCACAGACCGCCGCCATGGACGACGAGCCGTTCGACTCCAGCGTCTCGGCCACGATGCGGATCGTGTACGGGAACGCCTCGTGGGGCGGAAGGACGGCCTTGAGCGCACGCTCGGCCAGGTTGCCGTGCCCCACCTCGCGGCGGCCGGGGCCGCGCAGCGGCTTGGCCTCGCCCACCGAGAACGACGGGAAGTTGTAGTGGAGCAGGAACGGCTTCTCGTAACGCTCGGTCAGCGCATCGATGGTCTGCGCATCGTCCGAGCTTCCCAGCGTGCAGTAGACCAGCGCCTGCGTCTCGCCACGCGTGAACAGACCCGTGCCGTGTGCGCGCGGAACCACGCGGATCTCGCAGGCGATCGGCCGGATGTCGGTGCTCGTGCGGCCGTCGATCCGCTCGCCCCGGCTGAGGATACGATCGCGCATCAGCTCCGAGCGCAGGTCGTGAAGCGCGTGCTTCACGGCTTCCACGAGGCTTCGATGGCCGTCGCGCCGCTTCTCCACCGCATCGAGCGTGTCGAGGGCGACGCGCTCGCTGCGATATTCGGCGGAGAAGAAGTCGAGGACGCTCGAATCCACGGCCTTGAGCGCCGCATAGCGCTCGGCCTTGGTGCGAATCGAGAGCGCCTGCTCGAGACCCGCCTGCGCCTTCTCGCGCACGCGCGCCGCGAGGGCCGAATGATCCGCCGCGGCCACCAGCACCCGCTTGGGCTTGCCGACGCGCCGCTGCAGCTCCTCCTGCACGTCGAGCTGCGGCATGATGGCGGCGTGGGCGAACTCGAGGACCTCGAGGATCTCGGCCTCGGGCACTTCCTGCGCGCTTCCTTCCACCATCACCAGCGCCTTGCGGCTGCCGGCGACGACGAGCTCGAGGTCGCTCGACGGCAGCTGCGAATGCAGCGGATTGACGATCAGCTTGCCGTCGATGCGCGCCACGCGCACCGCAGCGATGGGACCGAGGAACGGGATCTCCGAGATCGTGAGCGCGGCCGAGGCGCCGAGGAATGCCGGGATGTCCGGCCAGTACTCGCCGTCCGCCGAGAGCACGGTCGCAGTGATCTGGGTCTCGTCGCGATAGCCGTCCGCGAAGAGCGGGCGGATCGCACGGTCGATGAAGCGGGAGACGAGGACCTCGCGATCGGCGAGGCGACCCTCGCGCTTGAAGAAGCCACCCGGGATCTTGCCTGCAGCAGAGGTCTTCTCGACGAAGTCCACCGTCAGCGGGAAGAAGTCGATGCCCTCCCGGGGCTTGGCAAACACGGCGGTGACGAGCACCACCGTATCGCCGTAGGTCACGAGGGCGGCCCCGGCGGCCTGCTTGGCGAGTCTTCCGGTCTCGATCGTCAGGGGGCGGCCCCCGACTTCCAGGGTCACGATTTCCGGCTGGAACCAGCGCGGCATGAAAATACCTCTCCACGCCGGCGCGCGTTCACGTCGCGCCGGCCTTGCGGGTGGTGGAGAAGAGGAAACGGAGAGCGGGGGAATGCGGGATCAGCCATGAGCGAAGCGAGCGGCTGCCCGCTTCGCGTATGGATGACTCCCACATTCCGACAATCCGAGGGATTCAACGGCTCTCTTCGGAGGCCGCAGCATGCGGCTCCCGATCGTTCCTCACACCACCCAGCGTTCTCTTCGGGCCGCTCATCCTTTGGGCGGCCAGCCCCCGGCCGCTAGCGTCGCAGGCCGAGGCGCTGGATCAGGGCCTGATAGCGGGCCTGATCGTAGCGTCGCAGGTAGTCGAGGAGCCGCCGCCGCTGGCTCACGATCTTGAGCAGACCCCGGCGGGAATGGTGGTCCTTCTGATGGGTCTTGAAGTGCTCGGAGAGCTCACCGATGCGCTCCGAGAGGAGCGCGACCTGGACTTCCGGGGAGCCTGTGTCGGTCTCGTGCGTCCGGTACTCCTGGATCACGGTCTCTTTTCGCTGTGCGGAAGCCAACTTCGATGGTCCCTTCTCGACGCTCTCTTCGAGCTTCCCGAATGGCGCCGGTCACCGGCGCCGGAGAGGCGGTTCCTCTTTCCTGCGCGCGGGGGTGTACCAGAGACCTGCGCCGGAGGCAACCGGAGGGGCTCGACATCCCCGCAGGGACTAGGCGCCTGCGAGCACGCGGAGAGGGCGTAGCGCGCGGTCGGGCCCGACCTCGAGCACCGCCAGCAGCACACCGGCCGCGTCGAGGGCCGCCAGGCGATCGCCGGGCGCGGCCGCTCCCAGCAGCGCCGGAACGAGACGCAGCTCTCCCCCATGCCCGATCCGGCGCGCATCGGCGGGCCCGAGCCGCAGCTGCGGCAGACCGAGCAGATCCACCGCCGGGAGCAGCAGGTCGGCGATCCGGCCCGCGGCGGCCGCGCGATCGAGCGCCGCCGCGTCCCGGGCCTGATCCTCCCGGAAGGGGCCGCTCGCGGTCCGGCGCAGGCATTGCACGTGGCCGAAGCAGCCGAGCCGCTGCCCGAGATCGGCCGCCAGCACCCGTACGTAGGTGCCGGGCGAGCACTCGAGCGCGACGTCGAG
>CAYOIG010000222.1:0-1914 GCA_964403915.1 uncultured Myxococcaceae bacterium | reverse complement strand
TGGCCGAGCCGAGCGCTGCGTTCGACGCCCTCGATCTGCGCACCACGGCCGAGCCCAAGGGCGACCGCTTCCTGCTCTCGGGACGCAAGTCGTTCGTTGCGCTCGGAGACCGCGCGAGCCACTTCCTCGTCGTGGCGCGGGCGAGCGGGCGCGAGGGCTTCGCGGGCCTCGATGCCTTCATCGTGCCCCGCGACGCCAAGGGCCTCGAGATCTCCGGAATCGAGAAGAATCTCGGCCTGCGCGGCCTGCCCACCGTGTCCCTCGGGCTCGACCGCGTCGAGGTTCCGGCAGCGAATCGGCTCGGCGGCGAGGCGGGCATCGATGCCCGGCGGCTGCTGGCCTCTTCGCGCACGGGCCTCGCGGCGACGATGCTCGGCCTCTCACGAGCCGTGATGGACTACGCGCTTCCCTACGCCAAAGACCGCGTGGCCTTCGGCGAAGCCATCGCGCGGCGCCAGACGGTCGCCTTCTGGCTCGCCGACATGCGCATCGAGATCGACTCCATGCGCTGGCTCACCTGGCAGGCGGCCTCTTCGCTCGAGCGCAGCGGCGATGCCACGCGCACGGCGCATCTGGCGCGGGCGTACGCGGCCGAGGCCTCCATGAAGATCGCCGACGACGGCCTGCAGGTGCTCGGCGGCCATGGCTTCATTCGCGAGCATCCGGTCGAGCTCTGGTACCGGGCGGCCCGCAGCCTCGGTGTGCTCGAAGGCGCGGTCGCGGTCTAGGAAACGAGAACCAGGAAATTCCAGGGAGAACCCCCATGATCGACTTCGAACTCACGCAGAACGATCGCAAGGTGCTGGACAACGTTCGCCGCGAGGCGCTGGTGGCGCGCACCTATGCCCGCCACTACGACGAGCACGAGCACGAGTTCCCGCCCGACGTGCTTCCCGAGGCGAAGAACTTCCCCGACGTCTGGACGCTCTTCGCCGGCCGCACGGCCGAGGATACGAGCATGGGCGTCATCTCGCTGATGATGGCCATGGGCCAGACCTGGGGCGATTACTCCGTGCGCATGCGCCGCGGCAAGGGAGGCCTCGGCAACGCCGCGCTGCGCGCGGCCGGCACGCCCGAGCAGCAGGAGAAGTGGAAGGACGCGACCCTCGCCATGGCCATCACGGAGCCTGGCTGCGGCTCCGACTCGGCCGGCGTGCAGTGCACGGCGGTGCTCGACGGCGACGAGTGGGTGATCAACGGCGAGAAGATCTTCGTCACCACGGGCTGCCGCGCCGACGGCGTCGTGGTCTGGGCGACGATCGACAAGAGCGCCGGCCGGGCCGGCATCAAGAGCTTCCTGATCGAGAAGGGAGCGCCTGGCTTCGTCGTCGCGCACAAGGAGAAGAAGCTCGGCATCCGCGCCGACGACACGGCGGCCTACGTGTTCCAGAACTGCCGCATCCCGCGCGCAAACCTGCTCGGCGGCGACGAGTCGATCCCGCGCGAGGGCTCGGGCGGCTTCCGCGGCGTCATGAAGACGTTCAACATGACCCGCCCTGGTGTTGCCGCGATCGGCCTCGGCATGGCTGAGGCGGCTCTCGACTTCACGCGCGAAGAGCTCGAAAAGGCAGGTGTCGAGATCCAGTACGGGCCCGGCATCCACGGCCAGTCGGCCGTGGCGCAGAAGCTGCTGCGCCTCGAGGCGCAGTTCGAGGCCGCGAAGCTGACGACGCTGCACGCGGCGTGGCTCGGCGACCATCGCAAGCCCAACAACGACGAGGCCTCGATCTGCAAGGCCAAGGCGGGCACGGCGGTACGCGAGATCACCCAGGGCTGCATCGAGCTGCTCGGTCCGATGGGCATCTCGCGGGATCACCTGCTCGAGAAGTGGTTCCGTGACGTGCGCATCACCGACATCTACGAGGGCACGGGTCAGATCCAGCGCCTCATCCTCGCCCGCTCGATCCTCGGCTA
>CAYOIG010000221.1:0-2667 GCA_964403915.1 uncultured Myxococcaceae bacterium | reverse complement strand
GGGTCGCCGGTCGCAGCCGGCGCGTGCAGAGCTGGTACCTCGACGTTTCCCTGCTCTCCGCGTACTACGGAAGCGAGCGCGTCTACCACCACACGGCACCGATCTCGGCGATCTTCGGTCTCGTCGAGGCGCTGCGGCTCGTCGAAGAGGAAGGCCTTCCCGCGCGCTTCGAGCGTCACCGCCGTGCGGCGGAGCGGCTCGTGGCAGGGCTCGCGCCACTCGGGTTCGTGCCCCTCGTCGCGGCCGAGCACCGCCTTCCGATGCTCACGTCGGTGACGCTTCCCGAGACGGTGCGCAGCCACGGAGAGGCCGCCCTGCGCCGCCGTCTCCTCGAGCGTCACGGCATCGAGGTGGGCGGCGGCCTCGGCAAGCTCGCGGGCCGCATCTGGCGCATCGGTCTCATGGGCGAGAACGCGCGAGAGACGTGCGTCGAGCGTCTGCTCGCCGCGCTCGGGGACGAGCTCAGGGCGCTGTAGGCTCGGGCGCGTCGAGCGCGAAGCGCACGGGCACGCGCAGCCGCCCGAGCACCGGCGGCAGCGGTGCGGCGTCGCGCACCGCGCGCTCGGCCGCGCGGTCGAGGAGCGTGCTGCCCGAGGAGCGCACCAGCGCGATCCCCGCCGGCGCCCCGCCCGGCGCGATCTCGAACGCCACCTCGCTCTCTCCCTCGAGGGAGCGCCGCCGGGCCAGCGGCGGGTAGACGAGCGCGTCCTGGATGCGCCGGCGTATCTCGGCGAGGCGCGTCTCGAAGGAGGCGCCGCCGGGCATGGCGTCCTCGCGCGCCCGCGGCGGCGCCGCGGCGACGTTGGGATCCGCCGCACCCTCCGCCGCGCTGCAGAGGAGAAGCGCTCCCAGCGCCCAGGCTGCAGCGCCGCGCAGACACCGCTTCCGCAACGCCACCGCCCTACTCCGCGGCGTCCGGAATGCCGTTGCCGTTGGCATCCGTTGCGGGCACGGAGCGCACCGCCGCCAGCGCATCGAGATCGAAGCGTGCGTTGTCCGGCCCCTCGGGCCCGGTGGCCGAGGCAGAGGCTTCGATGCGTACGTAGCGCGCCCAGCCGAGCCCGACCGCGGCGAGATCGAAGGAATCGCCGCCGGCGCCCGCCGGCAGTGCGAAGCTGAACACGCTCACGCCGACCAGATTCTCGATGGGCGTCGTCGTGGGGATGGAGGCGTGCGGCGAGCTGGCATTGTTGGCGTTCGAGAGCACGGGATAAACGCCGGCGCAGCCGGGGTAGTAGGGCGGCGAGCCCATCGCGCACGGGAATGCGTGCCAGGTGATGCCGTCCTGGCTCACGCTCACGACCGCGGGCTCGGCAAAGGGAAAGCTCGTGATCGAGTAGCCCCCGATGCTGAGAAACGGGTTCTCGAAGACCGTGAAGTCGACGCCGGGCCCGTTCACGATCACGTTGTTCGTGAACGCGACGTCGATGTGCCCCGACGCCCCGAGCGACACGACATCGAGCCCGCCGCCGAAGGCGCCGCCGCCGATCGGCGGGCCGGTCACCCTACCGGGAAGCGCGCTCTGCCCGAACCCGCCGCCCGTGCCGGGCACGAAGGCGGTGACGCCGTCCGCGTAGGGATCGCCCGTGGTGGTGAACGAGATCTCCTGGCCGTGCGTGACCTGCGAATAGCCGACTGCGGCACGCAGCACGTTCGTGCCCGGGGCCACGAGCCCCCCCCAGACGCTGCTCGCATGGGCGGTGATCCTGCCGTTGGCGGGTGCGTCGAGCGCGAAGAGGCTCGTCACGTCATTGCCGTTGAGTGTCACGTGCAGAGAGCCCGCATTGGCGTTCGGCTCGGCGAAGTCGAGGACCAGATCGAGCGGCATCCACGTCCGCTCTTCGCCGGCAGCCGGCACGCGCCAGGCGACGACCGGGCTGTCGTCGCAGGCGAGGCTGAGCAGCGGGACCAACAGCAGGGTGCACAGGGCTCGTCGCATGTTCTTACCTCCTGGTCGTATTGGACTGCGCGCCGGCCACCCCGGCCGACGCTTCGAGATCGACACGGCGCCAGGCCGAGCGCTCTCCCTGCGCCCGCTCCTCGGCGATCCAGAGCGCAGTCTCGGGAAGCGCCGTGAAGGCGAGATCGAGCGCACGGTCACGGGCGCCCGGCGAGGCGGGGACCGCACGGCGCGCGATCTCGCGGCCGTCTGCGGCGAGAATCACGGAGACGGCTGACCCCGACGGCCACACCCGAAGCCGGGCCCCAGCCTCGCCTGCCGGGAGCCACTGTGCGACGGGTGCCGCGGCAGGCGGCTCCGGCAACAGCAGGCGCGGGTCTCCTGCCTGCGGCGCGTCGCCTCCGGCCGTGACCACGATCTCGCGGCCCCCTGCTGCGATCTCCGGGAAGCGGAAGCGCCCGCCCGGCTCGCTCTGCGTGCGGGCGAGGCGTGCGAAGTCGCCTTCCTCGACACGCCAGAGTGTAAGCTCCCGGGGCGCGGCGGGATCCCAGCCAGAGACGGAGGTCGTGACGGCGTCTGCGGGCGCCTCCGGCCGATCGAGGGCCGGCGCCGGCAGCCGCCGCGCGCGGTCCTGCGATCTCTGGGAAAGCGCCGCAACGGCACGCTCCGCCTGCCCGTCCGGCCCGGCGCCCGACTGCCCGGCGAGGGCTGCTGCGGGCATGCGGGAGCCCTGCACCCTCGTCGCTGCAGCGGCGTCGCGCGAGATC
>CAYOIG010000220.1:0-5977 GCA_964403915.1 uncultured Myxococcaceae bacterium | reverse complement strand
TCCGGGGAGATCCGCACCGCGAAAAGATACCGAACGCGAGGACGACGGCCGGCCCTACACCCCGAGGGCCCCCACGTCGCGCAGCACGCGCTGCATGCCGAGAGGCTCGGCGATCGCGGAGGCCTGCCGTACCGCGTCGCGCGCGCGCCGGTCGTCGCCGCGGGAGCCGCGCATGCGGTGCATTCGCGCGCGCGCAGCGAGAACGTGCGCACGCCAGACGGGCGAGCGCAGCGCCTCCGCGCGCTCGCGCGCGATCTCGAGCCACGCCTCGGCCTTGTCCCAGTCGCGCATCGTGCAGGCCAGGAGGCCGAGGTAGAGCGCGACGGGGCCGTGACAGTAGTAGCCATTGGCGGCGCTCACGCAGTGCTTCGCCCGGGGCTCGAGCAGGGCCGAGAGGGTCCGGGCACTCGCCGCATCTTCGAGCCGCGCGCAGACCTCGGCAAGAAAAGCGAGCGCAAGGATCCAGCTCTCGCTCCCAACCACGCCGTCGAAGCCCCCGCGCGCGAGCGCCTCGAAGCCGGCGCGGGCCGCAGACACCTGCCCCGCCTCGAGTAGCGCGAGCAGGTGCCCCGCGCGGACGGCGCCGAGGCGAGGACGCTCGTCGGAGAGACGCTCCAGCAGAGGCATGAACTCCGCCATCCGCCCCTGTTCGTAGCGGACCAGGCCAACGAGGGTCGCGAACATGACGCCGTAGCCGAAGCGCGGAGAGTCGGGGCTCGCGAGATTCGCCCGGGCGAGCGCCTCGGCGGCCTCGAAGTCACCCTCGAGCAGGAGACGCGCCGCGCGGAAGCCGATCGGCATGAAGCCCCAGTACCGCGACCGCAGCCGCACGGCGAGCTGCTCGATCCGGGCGCACACGACCTCCATGCCGTCGGGATCGCCCAGCTCGAGCAGGGCACCGTGGATCTGGGCCCAGACGAGCATCTCGATCGCGCGGTCGCCGCTCTCGCGCACGAGATCCTCGGCCTCACGCAGGAGCGCGAGCCGTTCTTCGGGGCGTCCGGCCGGGAGCAGGCGCAGCAGCAGTGCGCGGGCGCAGAGCGCATAGCCGAGGGAGCGAGCCTCTCCGGCCTTCCGGGCCATCGCCTCGGCCTCGTCGACGAGCTGCTGTGCCTCGCCGAGCCGGCCGGGGTGGTTCATGAGGTGGGCCGCGAGCGCGCTGCGGAGCCAGACCTGGAGGAAGGCCGGCCGATCGCCGGCGGAAGCGAGAGCGGCCTCGAGCAGCCGCACCGACTCGGGGTCCGCGACACCGAGCGCGACCTCTCCGAAGCCGAGCGCGGCGAGGAGCAGGAGATCCGCGTCTCCGATGCGCAGCGCGAGCGTGGCCGCCTGGCGCAGAGCCTCGCGACCGCTGTCGAACTGCCCTGAATTCTGCCGGGCGTAGCCGACGCAGGTGAGCAGCTCCGCACGCCGGCGCCCCCCCGCCGGCTCCGGCGCGAGGTCGAGGGCCTGGAGCGCGCGCGCGTAATGTCCGGCGGCCTCCTCGTACGAGAGCGCCGTCGTCGCGAGATCGCCCGCCCACTTCGCGTAGTCCACGGCTTTCGTCCCGCCGAGCAGGGGCGCAGCCTCGCCGTAGTGGTACGCCAGCGCGGAGACGACGGACTCGCGCCGCCCGGCGTGGAGCGCCTCCAGCGCCTCTGCCACCTGCTGGTGGAGCTGCGCCCGGGCGGGGCCGTGCAGCCCGGCGTACGCCGCATCGCGCACCAGCGCGTGCGCGAAGCGGTAGCTCGCATTGCGGCCGGGCGCGCTCTCGATCAGGCGGGATTCGAGCGCCTCGCCCAGCACCTCGAGAAGCCTTTGCCGCCGGAGGCTCGACACGCGGGCGAGGACGGCGAGCGTGAAATCCCTTCCGATCACCGAGGCCGCACCCATCATCGCACGACACGGCTCCGAGAGCGTCGCAAGCCGGCGGCCCAGCACGCGCCGCACGCCGGCGGGCAGCTCGCCCGCCTGGGACGCGAGACGGGCCGCGACATCCGTCTCTCCGCCGGGCTCGTCCGCCGCGAGGCCAACGACCTGCTTCACGAAGAAGGGATTGCCCGCCGTCGCCGCATGCAATGCCTGGGCGAGCTCCGCAGGAGGAAGAATGCCCGCCGTCTGCTCCACCAGATGCGCTACGTCCGCGACGTCGAGGCCGACGAGCGGCACGCGGACGAGAACGCCGTGCTTCTCGCAGGCATCGATCGTCTCGAAGAGGGGATGCTCTCGCGGCAGCTCCTCCATACGGAAGGTGCCCACCACCAGCAGCCGCGCCGCCGGCATCTTCTGCGCCAGATAGTCGAGCAGTTGCAGCGTGGCGGGCGGCGCCCAATGGAGATCCTCCAGCAGCAGGATCTGCGGCCGCTCGCGCGCAGCCTGCACCAGGAACCGCGCGACGGCATCCATCAGCAGGAAGCGGGCCTCGTCGGTGTCTCGCACCGGCGGCACCGTAATCGCGAGCGTCTCCTCGAGCTCGGGCGCGAGTCGGGCGATCTCGCTCGCGCCCGCCCCCATGGCGCGGGCCAGGTCTTCCGCCCGCCACGAACGAACGATCGCGCGCAGGATCTGCACCCACAGCCAGAGCGGCGGCGAACCCGGCCCGTGCCACGAAGCCGCCTCGTGTATCTCCGCACCGCGCGCCCGCGCGATCTCCACGATCTCGCGAGCGAGGCGCGTCTTGCCGATGCCCGCCTCGCCGGAGACGAAAGCGACGCGTCCCGCCCCCGCGAGCGCGCGTTCCAGCGCCTCGCGAAGCCGCGCCAGGTCCCCGCCGCGGCCCACCAGCGGGGGGCCGGCCGCAACCGGCGGCGCGGCAGCCGGCTCCTCGGCGGCGGGCACGGGCGGCGCGCCGCTCTGCCGCTCCGCGACGCTGGCCACGAAGCGGTAGCCGACCCGTGAGAGCGTGGCGATCACGCGCTGCGCGCTGCCATCATCGCCTACGGCCGCGCGCGCCTTCTTGAGGGCGTGGAAGAGCGCGTCGTCGCTCACCACCACGCCGGGCCAGAGCGCGCTGAAGAGTTCCTCCCGCGAGACCACCCGCTGCCGGTTCCGGATCAGGTGGAGCAGCAGCCCGAGGACCTTCGGCTGCGTCTCGACCACCTCGCCATCGAGACGCAGCTCGTGGCGCTCGGCATCGAGCTCGAAGCGGTCGAAGGCGTAGAGCAATTCGGATACCGCTCCTGGGGTTTCGCCCATTCTATCACCCAGACCGAGCGGGCCTCACTACGACGCAGACCCGCCCCGGGGCGCGAGCCCCCGGGGCGGGTTACCGGCCTCCGCGTACGGAGGCCGGTGATGCGAGCAAGCTACGCGCGCTTGCGGCCCTGCACCGCGAGGCCAACCAGGCCTGCGCCGAGCAGCAGCGCCGTGCCGGGCTCTGGCACCACGGAGGTGATCTCCACCGTGGCCCCGAGGAAGAGACCGTCGGCGTCGCGAGCGGCCGTGCTCCCGTATTCATCCCAGTCGGCGGGGGCGTTGCAGTAGGCACCGAAAGTGCCGTTCGCCCCCCACAGGGCCGCAACGTCGGTCTGGTTCGCGCAGAGGGTGGCACCCACCGAGGTCGCGGTCGCCGAGCCCGTGTACCTCACGGTGAAGGTGTGGCTCCCGGTCAGGCCCGTGATCGTCTGCGTCGACGTGTCGTCCACATTCGTCGAGCCGTCCGTGCTCCGCGAGCCGCCGGAGAGGTCGAGAACGTCACCGATCGTCACGGCGTCCTGCTTCAGCACGGCGGCCATGGCGGAGATGCTCGCCACGTCTCCTGACTCGTCGGCGAGCTCGTCGGCGATCTTCAGCAGGCCATGGAGTGCGTTGTTGAACGTGATGCTGTAAGTCACGTTCGCGCTCGCCGTGACCACAAACGTGCCCGTGTAGTCGACGGCCTGCACGATGCCGGCACTCTGGTCGAACGACTCGGCGTAGCCCGCGCCCCGCGCCGTGGCCGAGCCGGTCGCCGAGACGACATCCGCGAGCACGACGGGCGAGCCGGTCACGGACGAACTCGTGCCCGCATCTTCGTTCGCATGGTTGTCGTTGTCCGCGGTGCTGTTCGTGCTCGTCACGGTCATCGTCAGTGCCGACGCCGGCCCGCTCGCCAGCGCCAGTGCCAGCCCGGTCGTGGCCAGCAGCAAGAGATTCCTTCGCATCATGACTGTTCTCCCTTCCCAAGGAGTGCCCCCGTTCGGAGGCGGCGTCCGCAGCGCCAGTGCTGCGCGACGGCCTTGTTGTACGCGGAGCTCCCCGTGGCGTCTGGCCCACGACCTGAGCAATTCCTGATCCGCGAAAAATCGAGCGCAGAGGTGCCGCGGCGCGCGCTATCTGACGCAATGCCGGGGCGTAGAGGGCGAAGGGAGCTGCGATGAGCGGAATGAGGCGTTGGGCTGCTCAGGTGCTGGCTCTTGGAGCGGCGCTCTCCTGCTCGGGCGGCGACCTGCCCGAGGGCCGGATCGAGGGGGCCGGGCGAAAGCTGCCGGCAGTGAGCCCGGCGCCGGCGGGGCTCACCGCTACCAGCGTGGCGGCCGGGCCGGCGGCGCACCAGATCCTCTTCGGCGACCTGCACGTCCACACCAGCTACTCGCTCGATGCCTTCGCCATCTCGCTGCCGCTGGCGGCCGGAGAGGGAGCGCATCCCTCCGCCGACGCCTGCGACTTCGCGCGTTACTGCTCGACCCTCGACTTCTTCGCCTACACCGACCACGCCGAGAGCATGACGCCGCAGCACTGGACGGCGCAGAAGGAGACGGCGCGGCAGTGCAACGCGCTCGCGGGCGATGCGGCCGACCCCGATCTGGTGGCATTCATGGGCTTCGAGTGGTCGCAGGCGGGCCGAACGCCCGAGACGCACTTCGGCCACAAATGCGTGGTCTTCCCGGGAACGGCCGACGCCGAGCTGCCCGCTCGCCCCATCACCGCGCAGCCCGATGAAGGCCGCGAGGACCTCTTCGCCGGGCTCGACCGCGTGCGCGCGATGCGCTGGCTCGATCCCGCGAGCTGGTCGGCCTACGAAGACTTCGGCTGGCTCGTCGGCCAGCTCGCCGGCACGCCCCGCTGTCCGAAGGGCGTCGATACGCGAACGCTTTCGCCCGGCCGCACCGAGAACGCCGCGACCCCCGACGTGCTCTTCGAGAAGCTCGCGCAGTGGGGCTTCCCCGTGCAGGTGATCCCGCACGGAACGACGTGGGGCAGCTACACGCCCCCAGGCACCTCGATGGACAAGCAGCTCACGCGCAAGTACCACGACCCGAGCGTGCAGCGCCTGATCGAGGTCGCCTCCGGCCACGGCAACTCCGAGGAGTACCGTGCCTGGCGTGAGTTCACGCTCGGGCCGGACGGCCGCAAGCTCTGCCCCGAGCCCACGAAGGACTACCTCCCCTGCTGCTGGCAGGCCGGCGAGATCATGCGCCGGCGCTGCGGCGATCTCTCGTCGCTGGAATGCGACGCGCGGGTGGCGCAGGCGCGCGAGCGCTACCTCGTCGCGGGCCTTCCGGGGCACCTGGTCTTCCCCGACACGCGCGCCGAAGAATGGCTCGACTGCGGTCAGTGCCGCGACTGCTTCAAGCCCACGCTCGCGCTGCGGCCGAAGGAATCGGTGCAGTACACGCTCGCCCTCTCGAACCCCGACGAGCCCGGCCCGGACGGCAGGCCGCTTCGCTTCCGCTACGGCTTCGTCGCGTCGAGCGACAACCACAAGGCGCGGCCGGGCACGGGCTACAAGCAATACGCTCGCCGCGAGATGAGCGAGGCCACGGGCGCGCGCACCGAGCTCGCGGACCTGGTCCTCCGCAGCGTGTTGCTGCGCGGCGCGGGGATCTCGAAGGCCGATCCCCGCGTTCCCTTTCCGGTGCCCGAGGGATTGCAGGGCCTGCTCGGCGTCGACACCGAGCGCATCGCGAGCTTCCTCTACCCGGGAGGTCTCGTCGCCGTACACGCCGCGGGCAGGAGCCGCGAGGCGATCTGGGACGCTCTCCAGCGCCGCGAGGTCTACGGCACGAGCGGCCCGCGC
>CAYOIG010000219.1:0-5018 GCA_964403915.1 uncultured Myxococcaceae bacterium | reverse complement strand
CGGGATGACGGCGCTGGTCGTGGCGGGCGAGGAGCCCCGCGCGGGCGTCTCCGCCGTCGTGCTCGTGGACATCGCGCCGCGGATGGAGCGAGACGGTGCGATGCGAATCGTCTCGTTCATGCTCGCCCGGCCAGATGGCTTCGCGAGCCTCGAAGAGGCCGCCGACGCGGTCGCTGCGTATCAGCCGCATCGCAAGCGGCCCCGCGAGACGCGGGGCCTCGAGAAGAACCTGCGCCTCGGGCCCGACGGGCGCTGGCGCTGGCACTGGGATCCGCGCTTTCTCCTGGGCGTGGGGCCTCCGCATGCTGGCGAGACGCCTCAGCGCCTCGACGCCGCCGCCCGCGCGCTCACAGTCCCGACGCTGCTGGTTCGCGGCCGACTTTCGGATCTGCTCAGCGAGGAGGGTGCGCGACACTTCCTCGAGCTCGTGCCCCACGCCCGCTTCGCGGACGTGTCGGAGGCCGGGCACATGGTCGCGGGCGATCGCAACGATCTGTTCACGAGCGCCGTGATCGAGTTCCTGACGGCGCTTCCGCGCGCGCCGCGCTGACGCGAGGCGGCGAGCTCTCCTCGCTACTTCCGCCGCAGGCCGAGCCGCTTCTGGAGCCGCCGCAGCGGCCGGCTGCCCTTGCTGCGATACGGACTCGCAAAGCCTTCGGGCTGGCTCTTCCAGCGCCGATGGCTCCAGATCCAGTGCGTGGGCGCCTCGCGCACAGCGGCCTCGATGGCGGCGCTCATGCGTCCCACGTTCTCGACGATGGCCCGATCGGTGGCGGCGCGGTCGGGCCCGTCGGGCTCCAGCACGAGGGGCGGGGAGATGCGGATCCGGTGCCGCGCGCCGTCGCCGACTCGGAAGATGAAGACGGGCACGACGGGCACGCCGAGGCGCATGGCGAGGCGTGCGGGGCCGTTCCGGGTGCAGGCGGGCCGGCCGAAGAACGGCACGAAGACGCCCTCGGCGTTGCGCGTATCCTGGTCGAGGGGCATCACGACGCAGCGGCCGGCACGCAGCGAGCGCAGCACCGCGCGTCCTGCCACGCCACGGCGGATCAGCTCGATGCCGCTCGCCTCGCGCCAGCTCCTCATCATGCGGTCGAGGTAGGCGTTGTTGGCCGTTCGGTAGACGATCGAGATGGGTACGCCGTGCGCCGCCATGATCGCAGCGCAGAGCTCGAAGGAGCCGAAGTGCCCCGTGAGGATGATCGCGCCTCCCGTGCGCGAGGCCTTGCGCGCCGCATCCAGATGCTCGAGGCCCTCGATCGTCGCGATCTCGAGCAGCTCGTCGCGCGTCAGGCTCTCCAGCAGCGCCGTCTCGGCCACCATACGTCCGAGGTTGGCGTAGATCTCGACGAGCAGCGTCTGCCGCTCGGCCGCCGACAGCGCCGGGTAGCCGATGGCGAGATTGATGCGCGCGATGTTCGTTCGCGGGCCGCGAACGCGGGCGTAGACGCGACCGAGCCGCGCGCCGAGTGCGACGGCCCGCTCGCGCGGCAGCGCACGGACCAGGCCGCGCACGGCTTCGAGCCCCGCCCCGGTGATGCGGTCCCTGGCGCGAAGCAGGCGGAGGATGGGGTTCGGGCCGGGATCCGGGCCGCGAGCGCCCGGTGCCGGCACGTCAGCCGCCAAGCCCCCGCTCCTTCTCGTCGAGCTCCGCCATTACCTGCTCGTCGATCACGCGATACTTCTTGATCGCGCGGTCCACCCACTCCGGATCGCCGGCCTTCTCGGCGAGCTCGCGCGCCTTGGTCCGGATCCAGTCGATGTGCCAGGCCTCGTCCTTGGTGACGGCCTCGAGCACCTCGCGCGTGCGCTCCGCGAGATCCGGCCGCCGCAGATGCTGCTGGTAGCGGCGCAGGGCGCGCTGCTCGACGACGACCGTGAGCGCGAAGAGGTCGACGATGGTCCTCGGAATCCCTGCCCGCTGGCCGATCCTCACCTGATAGCCGTCCTCGATCTGCACCGGCTGGGCTCCCAGCTCGCGGATTCGCTGCGTCCAGAGCCAGGCATGGCGGGTCTCGTCCGCGAGATGCTCGGTCAGATTCACTTGCGACTCGGGATCGTCCACCATCCGCATCAGGCGGAGCAGCAGGTTCGCGCCGCGGAGCTCTGCGTCGCGGAAGTAGGAATAGACGAGGACTTCCTGCTCGACGGGACTGAGTCCGGGCATGAATCCTCCAGATCGCGGGCGGCGCCCGCCGTGGCCCATCGCGGTCCAGAATAGCCGTGGAGGCAAGCCTCGCACGCCCGCCGGGGCTGGTCTAGCCGAGGTCTTCCCGCGTGCGCCGGAGCCGCACGCCCGTGTACTCGAGCACGCCGGCGATCGGCTTCGGCTTTCGCACCGTGACGGTCACGGCGTCGGCGTCGAACTTCGAGAGCACGGCGCGGGCGATGCGCTCGCCGAGCGCTTCGACCAGCTTGTGCTCCGTATTCGCGGCCACGTCCTCCACCACGTCGTAGATGCGACCGTAGTGGATGGTCTGTCCGATGCGGTCGCTGCGGCCTGCCGCACGCAGATCGCGCTCGATCTCGAGGTCGAGCAGCACCGGCCGCCGCATGCGCCGCTCGGCCGCCGTGACGCCGAGCGCCGCGGGCACCTGGATGCCCTCCAGCAGGATGCGGTCTGCCTCGCGGGCGCGCGGCACGTCAGCGCCTCGCCCGCACGCTAGCCGCCGATGCGCGACATGGTGCGCTCGGGCTTGACGTACAGCCCATCGGTGACGTTGTGCTTCAGCTCCTTGGTCGCGACCACCTCGTGGAGCCGCGCCATCACGGCTTCGTCGCTCGCACCCGAACGCAGCAGCTCGCGCAGATCGTGCTCGCGCACGGAGAAGAGGCAGGTGCGGAGCTTGCCGTCGGCGGTGAGGCGGATGCGATTGCAGGCCGAGCAGAAGGGCTGCGTCACGGAGTCGATGAAGCCCACGAGGCCGGGCGCGCCGTCGGCGAAGAGCCAGTCGCGGCTCGGAGAGTGCGGGTCGAGATCGGGATCGGGCACGATCGGCCACCGGGCCGAGATGCGCTCACGCAGCTCCTTGCCCGGCACCAGCACGTCCGTGCCCCAGCGCCGCCCGTGCTCGAGGGGCATGAACTCGATGAACCGCACCTCGAAGCCGCGCTCACGCGCGAGGCCCGCGAAGGCGACGGCCTCGTGATCGTTGAGGCCCCGGATCGGCACGTTGTTGATGCGGATCGGCTGCAGCCCGGCCGCGACCGCAGCCTCGATGCCCTCGAGCACGCGCTCGAGGGCGTCCCGCTGCGCCATCTTCGCGAAGGTGGCCCGGTCGAGGCTGTCGAGGCTCACGTTCACGCGCCGAAGGCCCGCGCGGGCCAGCGGCTCGGCGAGCCGTGCGAGCTGTGTGCCGTTGGTGGTGAGGGCGAGGTCGGCCAGCCCGGGGATGGTCGAGAGCATCTCGATCAGGCGCGGCAGGTCGCGCCGCAGGAGGGGCTCGCCGCCGGTGAGGCGGATCTTGCGAACGCCTCCGGCCACCGCGAGGCGCGCCAGCCGGGAGATCTCTTCCAGCGTGAGAAGCTGCGCGCGCGGCAACCACTCGATGTCTTCGGGAATGCAGTAGACGCAGCGCAGATCGCAGCGGTCCGTGACCGAGATGCGCAGGCTCTCGATCCCCCGGCCGAACGAGTCGGCCAGCAGGCCCAGCGCGGAGGGGGTGTCGGAGTCCGGCATCGGGACGCGGAGTATACCGGGTACGCCGGAGACTCGCGCCCGATGCCTTGACGCAGGGCGAGCGAGCCTCGACTCTCGCGGCTTCCCCGTCGGAGGCAAGGATGCCCCTCGAAAGCCAGCGCTCCGTCGTTGCCGCCCGCGCGCACGAAGCGGCCCATTTCCTGCCGGTCGTCCGGCGCCTGCCTCTGGTGCTGGTGGAAGGGCACGGCGCCCGCGTGCGCGACGCCGAGGGCCGCGAGTACGTCGATCTGACGGGCGGCTGGGGCGTCACCTGCATCGGCCACAGTCATCCGGCGCTGGTGGAGGCCATCTGCGCACAGGCCGGACGGCTGATGCAGACGACGAACCTGTTCTACACACAGGCGCAGCTCGACCTGCTGGGCCAGTTCTCGCCGCTCCTGCCACCTGGGCTCACGCGCTCGTTCTTCGTGAGCTCGGGCGCCGAGGCCATGGACGGCGCGCTCAAGCTCGCGCATCGCGCCACGGGCCGAACCAAGTTCGTCTCGACCCTCAACTCCTTCCACGGCCGCACGATCGGCGCGCTGTCCGTGATCGGACAGGCGAAACACCGCGACCCCTACCGGGCGCTGCTCCCCGAGCCGGTCTTCGTTCCCTTCGGAAATCTCGAGGCCGCGGCCGCCGCCATCGACGGCCGCACCGCCGCCTTCGTGGTGGAGCCGATCCAGGGTGAGGGCGGCGTCAACGTGCCGCCGCCCGGCTATCTCGCGGGCCTCGCGGAGCTCTGCCACGCGCACGGCGCCCTGCTGGTTCTCGACGAGATCCAGACCGGCATCGGCCGCACTGGGAGGCTCTTCGCCTGCGAGCACGAGGGCGTGACGCCCGACGTGATGACGCTCGGCAAGGGCCTCGGCGGCGGCTTCCCCATGGCCGCCTTCGTCACCACCGAGGACATCGCGAAGACCGTCTCGCTGGGCGATCACGGCGGCACCTACGCCGGCAACCCGCTCGCCTGCGCCGCCGCCAGCGCCGTGCTGCGCGTCGTGACCGAGGAGAAGCTCTGCGAGCGCGCGGCCGAGCTCGGCGGGCGCGTGATGGAGCGGCTGCGCGCGTTCGCAGCCGAGCACCCGGGCGTGGTGGACGACGTGCGCGGACGCGGCCTGCTGATCGGCATGTCGCTCACCGACGCGGAACGCGCCGCCACACTCTCGCTCCGAGCGGCCGAGGCCGGCGTGATGCTGAACGTCACCGCGGGCCGCGTGATGCGCCTGTTTCCGGCGCTCAACATTCCGGAAGAGGATCTCTGGCCCGCGCTCGAGACGGCGCTGGCGCTGGTGTAGAGGCTTACACGATCGGGTCGCAGACCCGGAGGAAGTCGAAC
>CAYOIG010000218.1:0-4226 GCA_964403915.1 uncultured Myxococcaceae bacterium | reverse complement strand
CCACGACCACTTCGAGCTCGCGCGCGGCAAACGCTCGCGCGACGCGCTCGCGCGTCTCACCGCCAAGACCGGCGTGGTAGGCCTCCACCTTCCATCCAAGACGCGCGAGTCGCTCGGCCTCCTCTTCGGTGCTGCGCCGCGTCGGCCCGTACACGATCACGGCGCCGCGCCCGCTGCCGGGCCGTCCCAGGCACTCGGCGAGCACGGCCCCCACGCAGGTCTCACGCTCCTTCGCACCGCTCACCTCCTGTGCGCGCAGCGCGAGGCTCGGCCGCGCGAACCCGCGTACGAGCTGCGGGGTATCGGCGGGCAGCCCGAGCCGCGAGAGGATCTCATCGCGAACGACGGGCGTCGCCGTCGCCGTGCAGGCGAGCACGCGGGCTGCGCGCAGCGTGGCGAGCAGCGCGCCGAGCTGGAGGTACTCGGGCCGGAAGTCGTGGCCCCATTCGCTGATGCAGTGCGCCTCGTCGATGGCCACGAGACCGCAGTCGAGGCGCTCCAGCAGCGCCCGGAATCCCGGCTGCGCAAGCCGCTCGGGTGCAACGTAGACGAGCCGGCACTCCCCGCGCGCTACGCGCGCCATGCGACGGCCGAGCTCGTCGGGCGGCAGCGTGGCCGCGAGATAGGTGGCCGGAACGCCGCGCGCCCCCAGCGCCTCGACCTGATCCTGCATCAGTGCCACCAGCGGCGAGACCACCAGCGTCGTGCCAGGGAGCAGCAGGGCCGGCAGCTGGTAGACGAGGCTCTTGCCGCCGCCGGTCGGCGCCACCAGCAGACAGCGACCGACACCGAGAAGTGTCTCGATCGCCTCGCGCTGCCCGGGCCGGAAGGCGGCGTGACCGAGGCGGTGCAGTGCGTCGTCGAGAGACGAAGGCGCGCCCGGGGCGGCAGCGGGCACCTGCGGGCTCGGCGTCAGCGCGGCTCGCCCTTGCCGTAGAGGCGAGCGCGTACGCGCCGCATCCCGCGCAGCCAGCGGTCGTAGTCGGAGGCCTTGCGCAGGAAGTAGTCCTTCACCTCGGGGTGGGGCAGGATGAGGAAGCGCTCCGCCGAGAGGCCCTCGATCACCGCATCGGCCACGGCCTCGGGCTCGATCATCCCGGGCAGCAGATGGGCCGCGACTCCCGAATCTCCCGCGCCCATCAGCATCGGCGTTCGCACACCCTGGGGACACAGGCACGAGACGCCGATTCCGTCGTCTCCGTACTGGATGGCGAGCCATTCGGCGAAGGCGACCGTCGCGTGCTTGGTGACCGAGTAGGCCAGCGCGCCCATGTCCGTGAGCAGGCCGGCCGCGGAGGCGGTGAAGAGCCACCAGCCCTGCCTCCGCGCGAGCATCCCGGGCAGCACGGCCCGCGCGGCGAAGACGTGCGCCATGACGTTGACGTCCCAGCTCCTGCTCCAGACGCCGTCGTCGGCGAACGGCCCGCCCTCGAGCCCTCCTGCGCCCGGTCCGAGCGCGACGCCCGCATTGGAGCAGAACACGTCGATGCGCCCGAAGCGCGCGCGCGCGGTGTCGGCGAGACGGCGCATGTCCGCCTCGGCCGCAACGTCCACCGTCACGGCCAGTCCGCCACAGGCCTCCGCAACGTCGGCTGCAAGGGCCGCGTTCTGGTCCGCGACGACGATGCCGCGCGCGCCCTCCGCTGCGAAGCGACGGCAGAGTGCCGCGCCGATTCCGCTCGCACCGCCCGTGACGACGACGACCTTGTCGCGGACTTCCACACGGCCTCCTGCGCTACGGGCCCGCGAGCGTAACGGGCTGCCGCCGCTCCGTCAGCGTTGCTCTGCGTTCTCGGGTCGAAGCCGCTCGCGAAACAGCGCGAGCACGCGATCGAGGGCCTCGCGCGTGGGATGCCCGGCTTCGTCGACGAGATCGTTGGTGACGACGGAGTGCGCCCGGCGCGTGAGACCCCAGGGGTTGCCCGGCCCGGAGTCGATCTCGATGCCCTCGAAGCCCGGGCCGAGTTCCCGCCGCAGCGTCTCGAATCTCTCCGGCGGGCACATCGGATCGGCCGTGAAGCGCAGGCCGAGCACACCGCAGCCCGCCCCGGCGCGTCGTCTCACGATCTCGAGATCCTCGGCCGAGAGATGGATCGCGGCGCGGTGCGCGGCGCTGAGCGGGAACGGCAGCGACGGCTGGCTCAGCACGGGGGCCATCACGGCCTCGTCGAGCATGAGAGCAAGG
This sequence comes from uncultured Myxococcaceae bacterium, assembly GCA_964403915.1. Lineage (GTDB taxonomy): Bacteria > Myxococcota_A > UBA9160 > UBA9160 > UBA9160 > MYXO. Next base: position 2,041 of record CAYOIG010000218.1, on the reverse strand, counting down.
GCGAAGTTTCCCGTGAGACACATGCCGATGGCGCCCACGCCCGGGCCGCCACAGGCCGCGTGTGCATGGCGGCAGAGCGCGCGGAGCCAGTCCGTGATGGGGCTCGAGGCGTGCGCCGCAAGAACCAGGAACTCGCGGCTCACGCACGCGCGCGCCATCTGGCCGAGGGCGTAGGGCACCGAGAGCGGCTTTCCGGGCGTGCCGAAGAGATGCGGCAGGAAGACGGTGAAGCCCTCGTCGGCAACGCGACGCGCAAACGCCGCCACGGGCGGCGTAATACCCGGAATCTCGTGCATCACGACGACGCCGGGCCCCGCGCCGCGCCGGTAGACCGTTCGCTGCGCGCCGTCGTGGGAGAAGCAGAAGCTGTCGAAGCCCTCGAGCGTCATCCCATCGCCTCCACCGGGCTCCCGCGCCCCCGCAGCACGGTATCTCAGCCAGCCGGCCCGTCCCGGACGCGGGGGCCGGAAAGACCTGATGAACGATCCTCTCATTTGTGGTTGAATGACGGGTCGCTGCGCCGCGCAGCGGCTCCTGCGGCCCCTGCTCTCGAGGTCCCCCCCCGATGCGCTCACGGCTCCTCTGTGTCGCCTTCGTTCTTCCCCTCCTCGCCTCCCTCGGGACCACGTGCAGCAGCAGCGGGCCGCGCATCGTCACGCCCGGAGACGGTGTCGCGGTCTCCACCCCCTCGTTCGAAGTTCGCGTCGAGCTGCCGGCGGACGCCTACGATGCGGCGACCCTCGTGGCCACGCTGAACGGCCAGCCCCTCGCCCTCGCGGGCGGTCCGACGGTCTTCACCGCGAACCTCGTCCCAGGGCCGCCCCTCGCCGAGCAGAACGAGCTCGACGTGACGGTCCGTGCGCCTGGCTCCCCCGTCACGTTCCGCGCACACCGGAGCTTCGCCTACGCGCCACCGCGTGCTCGCGCGCGCCGCATCAGCGCGGAGAGCGACCTCATTCAGGGCCCCCTTGCCCACTCTCGTCTCGGCGACTGGCTGCTCGAGAACGACGTCGCACGCTTCATCGTTCAGGATGCCCCGCAGCGAGATCTCTACGCGGTCGGCCAGTTCGGCGGCAATCTGATCGATGCGGAGCTGCGCGCGCACCCGGGCGCCGACAACTTCATGGAGATCCAGCCGGCGGTCAGCATCGAGACCGTGATCAACGCCCAGACGGTCGAGATCGTGAACGACGGCAGCAATGGCCTTCCGGCCGTGATCCGGAGCTGCGGGCCGGACGACACCCTCGACTTCATCAACATCTCCTCGAACCTGCGCGACTTCGGCTTCCCGACTCCCGCAGGCCAGGACGATACCGACAATCCCGTGGAGGGCTGCACGGAGTACGCGCTCGATCCGGCCGACGCCCACGTCCGCATGACGACGACCATCACGAACCTCTCGAGCCAGCCCATCGGCCTCCTCGTCGGCGATGCGATCGGCTCCTCGGGAGAAGTGGATGCGTGGATGGGCGGCGCCGGCGGCATCGGAGACGTTCTCACCGGCTCTCTCGATCAGCTCAGCTTCATCGGCTACGGCCAGGCGACGGGCGTCGATTACCAGATCGTGCCGAGTCCCTACCCGGGCTCCTCCTTCCCGCGCTCGGACTTCGTCACCACCTCCGGCGTCACGGTGCTGGTGCACAGCTTCTCCGTCCTCGCGGCCCTGCTCGGCCTGCCGCCTGCGTTCGTCGTGCCGGCCAACGGCCAGAGTTCGTTCACCCGCCTGTTCGGCGTGGGCGACGGCAGCGGCGGCAACGCCCTCGCACTGAGTCTCGCGACCAAGGGCATCGCCACGGGCACGCTGCGGGGCTGTGTCACCGTTGGCGGCGCGCCGGCAGCGCGGGCCCGCGTTGCGGTCGGGCCCCGCAACGGGAACGTTCTCACGGGGCTCACCTCGCAATACGTCACCAATGAGCAAGGCTGCTATGAAGGCCAGCTTCCTGCGGGCAGCCATGGCGTCGCAGGCGCACTCGCGGGCACCCCGTATCAGGGTGGCGCCACGCAGCCCTTCGCGAATCCGGTCACGGTCTCGGCGGGCGCT
>CAYOIG010000217.1:0-3376 GCA_964403915.1 uncultured Myxococcaceae bacterium | reverse complement strand
GCGGCCTGTTTCAAGGCGCGCCTCGTCCACGTGAACGTCAACTACCGCTATCTCGACGATGAGCTGCGCCACATCCTCGACGACTCCGACGCCCGCTTCGTCGTCTTCAGTGAGGAGTTCGCGGAGCGTCTCGACCGCGTGCGCGGGCGCCTCTCGGGCGGCGTCGGCTTCGTGCAGGTCGGCGGTGAGCCGGCCGCCTTCGCAGAGAGCTTCGAAGCCCTCGCCGAGAGCGGGGACGGCCAGCCGCTCGATCTCGAGCGCTCTGCCGACGACCTTCTCTTCGTCTACACCGGCGGAACGACCGGCCTGCCCAAGGGCGTGATGTGGCGCCACGGCGATCTATGGGGCGCGCTCGGCTACGGGCGCAACGCCGTCGCCAATGGCGGCGACGCCCCGGCCTCCCCGGAGGCCCACGTCGAGAACGTGCGCCGCTTCGGCGTGGCTCCTGCCCAGATCCCGGCCTGTCCGCTCATGCACGGCACCGGTCTGTTCACGGCCATCGGAAGCCTCACGGGTGGCGGTCCGATCGTCACGCTCCGCTCGAAGACGTTCGATCCGGCCGAGCTCTTCGACGCGATTGCGCGTCACCGCGCCGGCTCCGTGGTGATCGTCGGCGACGCGTTCGCGCGCCCGATGCTGAAGGCTCTCGACGAGAGCCCGGGGCGCTGGGATCTCTCTTCTCTCCGGCTCATCGTCTCCTCCGGCGTGATGTGGAGTCGCGAGGTGAAGCAGGGTCTGCTCGCGCACCACGGCGGCATGCTGCTCCTCGATGCCTTCGGCTCCTCGGAGGCCGTCGGCTTCGGAAGCTCCATCACCGCCGCAAGCGGTGAGAGCCGGACCGCGAAATTCATGATCGGCGAGAGCTGCAAGGTCTTCACCGAAGATCGTCGCGAGGTGGTGCCCGGCAGCGGCGAGCGCGGCTTCATCGCACGCTCGGGGCCGATTCCGCTCGGCTACCACAAGGATCCCGAGAAGACGGCCGCGACCTTCCCTGTGATCGGCGGCGTACGCTACGCGATGCCTGGCGACTGGTGCACGGTCGAGGCCGACGGAACGCTCACACTGCTCGGCCGCGGCAGCGTGTGCATCAACACCGCCGGCGAGAAGGTCTACCCCGAAGAGGTCGAGGAAGCGCTCAAGACCCACCCCGACGTGGAAGACGCGCTCGTGCTCGGCCTGCCCGATCCGAAGTGGGGGCAGGCCGTGACGGCCGTGGTCGAGCTCCGCGTGGGACGTGCCTTCGACGAGGAGAAGCTTCGCGACCACGTGCGCCAGCGTCTGGCGGGCTACAAGACGCCGAAGCGTCTGCTGGCGGTCGAGCGCATGTTCCGCGCTCCGAACGGCAAGGCCGACTACAAGGCCGCCGCGGCCCACGCTGCCGCCGCGCTCGGCGGCCTCTGAACCGAGGCGCGGGCGCGATCAGTCGTCGGCTTCGATCGTCTCGAGAATCTCGAAGAACGAGCGCTTCTCGTCGGCATCGAAGCGGTCGCCATGCGCATAGGGGTAGAAGGCGACGGCGCTCGCCGCGATGTCCACGCAGGCTGCGAGAAGCGACTGGCGGAGCGTCTCGTTTCCCGCGTCGTTCGAGCTGGAGAGACGGACGGCCGCGATGAGAGCGCGCAGCATGCGGAGCAGCTCGGGATCCGGCCGCTCGCGCAGGAATCGCAGCACGAAGGTGCGGCCGGCCTCGAGAGTCAGCACCGGGTATCCGGCGAGCGCATTGATCGAGGCCACGTGCTGCGCGAGGTAGTCTTCGAAGATCTCGAGCTCGGACTCCTGCGCCTTGCCGTCGGCCCAGATCATCTCGAGCAGGGGGATGAGATCGATGAGATAGATCTGCGCGCCGGAGATGCCATGGCGCCGCAGGACGCCGAGGGCCTCCTTGCGGGCAAGGACCGGGTCTGCGGGCATAGGAGATCCTCCCGCCCCCGTTTCGGCTCGTTCGGCTCCGGGCGTGAGGCTTTACCGGCCATGGGGCACCGCGGCGCCGGCCGCGGGTGCGGCAGCGCGCGGCAGTCCCCGTGGCGGATCCCTAGGGCTGTCCGACTGCGCTTCTCTCGGCCATCGACGGCGGCGCCCAGCCAACCTCGACGCCGAGCTTCTGCATCTTGGTGTAGAGCGTGCGGCGGCCGATGCCGAGCGCCCGTGCGGCGGCCGATCGATTTCCACGGCAGTCCCGCAGCGCCTGCGTGATTCGCAGGGCCGTCGCGAGATCCACCCACTCGTCGAGACGAAGCGCACTCTGTCCGCGAACCTCTGCGGCGCGCGTGTGGAGGCTTCCGAACAGCGACTCGATCGCTGCGGCCGCCTCTTCGGACTGTTCCTTGCCGTTCGTTTTCCAGTACATGGGATGCTCTTGCTGCCGTAGCCGTTGATTTCGGCGACGCGCACCCGCACGCCGCTCCTCCCCGAGGAGGAAAGCTCGCGTTCGCAGGCTGTCCAGCGACCCTGGCGGGGCCTACGGCGCGGGGGGAGGCTCCCCGCCGCCGGCACCGAAGTCGGCGTTGAGCAGCCGCGCGGCCTCGACCACGCCGCCCGTGGTCGCGAAATCCACGGTCGGGAAGTTCGGAAAGCGTCCCGACTCGCGCCAGCACTGGCGGGCGCGGTCGACGAGGAAGGGGTTCGCGTTGGTGATCGCGGCCTCTCCGGGAACGGCGCTATTGCGCGTGAGGAAGTGGTTGAGGATGAAGAGCTCGTTCGTGGTTCGGCCGCGGTTCGGCGTACAGCGAAAGTCGCTCTGGTAGACGTTCGTGAAGTGCGTCTCCCAGGCCACGGACCAGACGGAGACCAGCCACTCGGGCGCGGGCGCGGCGCTGCGGTCGCTGACGACGACCAGGCGCTTGCCGCTCTCGATCATCTCCCGCAGCGTCGGCCAGCTAGTTCCGGGCACGTGCGGCAGCGCGTACTCCGTGAGCCCGCTGCGCTCGAAGGCCGCTGCCGTGTCGGCGGACGAGATGTAGCTCTCGAAGATGATCGTCAGCACCTCGCCCGGATGCGTGTCGAGGAAGGCCCGAAGCTCGCCGAGGCCTTCGTCGAGGGGGCGCCGCGCCCAGGAGCAGTCGGCGTGGCAGAGGAAGGTCTCGGCCTGCTCGATCGTGCCGTTTCCATTGGCATCGAAGTACCACGCATCGAGCATGAAGCCGCGAAGGCCGTGGGCGAGCTGCGCCGGTAGATCGTCCCACTGGTTGAAATAGAGGGTGAACCGCTCCCAGGTCGAGAACGCATTGTGGGACGTCGCGTACGCCACCCGGTCGTAGCGGCGGTCGCAGAGCCCTGCCGAGCCGTTGCAGACCCGCTTGCCGTAGTCCTCTGCCAGCGAGAGGACGTCCATGCCATCGATGCGGCCGTCGGCGTTGGTATCGGCTGCGGCGCAGCC
>CAYOIG010000216.1:0-4483 GCA_964403915.1 uncultured Myxococcaceae bacterium | reverse complement strand
CCGCCCATGTGGATCTGCTGACCCATGATGAGCTCCCAGAGGTCACCCTCTGCTCCGCTGTACACCGCGTTGACGTCGGCAAGGTGGATGTCTGCGAGACGCTTCACGATCGTTCCTCCTCCTGGCGTTGCGCGCTCGACCGGACAGCCCCCGGCCGCGGCGCCCATGGTCACGGAACCGAACCCCTCTCCTTATGACGAAGGTCATAGTGGAGCCGCGGTGTCGCGAGGCCCGCGTGGCGGCGGAGCGCCGTATCCTCCGCGAGCGTCCAGGGCGCGCACGGGGGAAGCGTGGCGGAACGACACGGGCTTGCAGCGAGCCTGCCGATCCTTGTCTCGGCGCTGCTCTGGGGCACCGTCTGGATCCCGCTGCGCGCGCTGCGCGCAGACGGTCCGGACGCGCCGGTTCTCACGGCGGTCGGCTTTCTGCTCCCTCTGCTCGTGCTCGCGCCGCTTGCTGTGCGGCGCTGGCCTCAGCTTCGCAGCGCGGGCGCCGCGCTGCCCGCGGCGGGCTTCGGCCTCGCGCTCTCGATCGCGCTCTACTCCGAAGGTCTCGTGCGCGGCAGCGTCGCTCGCGTCGTGCTCCTGTTCTATCTGATGCCCGTCTGGACCACGCTCTTCGCGCGAGTCCACCTCGAGCAGCCGATCACGCAGCGGCGGCTCGTTGCCATTGGCATCGGCCTCGCGGGCCTTGGCGTGATCTACGGCCCCGGCCTCACCGCTTCAGCGGCGAGCGTAGTCGCCGACGGGATGGGCCTGTTCGCAGGCATCATTTGGGCGGCGACGATGGTCTTCTTCCTGCCCCGGGCAGGCCAGACCTCTCTCGATCGCGTGCTGGCCCAGTTCGCCTTCCTCGGGCCCGTGTACCTGCTCGTGAGCGCATTTCCCGGCGCAAGCGCGTCCGCTGCGGCATCTGCTGATCCACTCGGGCTCTCGGCAGCCCTTCCGTGGCTACTCGCCTTCTCGCTCGTCTGGATGCTCCCCGTGGTCTGGCTCACGATCTACGGCGCCAGCCGCCTCGAGCCCGGCCGCGCCGCCGTGTTGTTCATGCTCGAGATCGCTGTCGCTCTCGGTTCGGCAGCGCTCGTCGCTGGCGAGCCCTTCGGCGGGCGAGAGGCGCTCGGAGCATTGCTCATCGCCGGAGCGGGACTTCTCGAGGTGACGGCCGGCGCGAGCGGGGACGGAAGCCCTTCCGCGCGGACGTGACGGGATCGCCGGTTTGGCGGGACTTCCCCGGCAAATCTCCCGTTTGCCGGGGTTTCCCTCGCGAGTTTGCCACGAAATGCTCGCTTACCCCACTGTCAGTAGGCGGGCGCGATCGAGACACTTGGCGTCGCGGCCCCAGTTATTTCAGCCGCGCGCGGCGAGAGTCGCGCATTCGCAAACCAAACGGAGAGGAGATTTGCATGTTGAAGCCCGTCCTCGGCGCTCTCGCAATCGCCACGCTCGCGGGCGCAGTTCCCGCCGGTGCCTCGGTAATCGGCCCGCTCGCGAACTTCGACGTCGTAAACGACACGGGAAAGCCGGCCTACGGCTTCGAGATCGAGATCGAGGACTCGAGCTTCGATCACACGAAGGTCACCAGCGTCTTCGGCTACGACCGCGTCTTTCCGAGCGTCTCCCAGGATCCGGGCGCCGTGGTCCGCTTCGGCAAGCCGGTCATCACCGACGTGCCGGGTGGCGGCGTGCGAATCACTTACGGGGGCACGATCGGCAGCGTGTTCACGCCGTCGGCACCGTTCAACACGCCTGGCGAGAGCTGCTGGCCGGGCGCCAATCCGGGCTGGCAGGCGACTTCCTGCGACCACTACGGCGTGAGCACGATCGGTCAGCCGGCCGCGACGAAGTACAGCTGGCTCGTCGAGAGCACGCCGGGCAGCGGAACGCTCGTGGCCCAGCAGGCGGGCATTCCGGCCGTGGCTTTCGCGTATACCCCGCCCGCGCCGCCGCCGGGTCCGGGCCTGCCGCCCGCCGCTCCGGCCCGCGTGAACGTCGTGATCCAGGCCGTCGCCCCGAACGCCGAGCAGCCGGAGAACATCGATCTCTGGGGCGAGCCGTTCTGGGTGAAGACGTTCACGACGCAGGTGGACCACGAGATCGATCTTGGCGACCTGCTGCGCGGGGACCCCGATCAGGAGGCAGCCGAGATCGAGGTCGAATGGAGCATCTTCCAGCTCGCACCCGCCGGGCACGTCGGTGCCGACGAGGTGAAGGAGCAGGAGCTCGAGCTCGGAGAGAACGACAAGTCGGTCATTCGCCGCTACGAGTTCTACGAGTACACGGGGCCGCTCAACCCGGACGGCAGCGGTGAGGTGATGTGCGACGGCGACGAAGCGCCCGATCATCGCTGCGACTCGCCTTTCGGCAACGTTCCCGGGATCAACGACGTCGGCGACTTCGTCGGCGCCCAGATGGCGGGCGTGAACCTCCCCGTGCCCGAGCCGGGCACTGGCGCCCTCCTGCTGACCGGGCTCGCGGGCCTGGCGGCCGCAGGGCGCCGCCGCAGCCTGCGCTGAGCGCGCTGGTGAGCACCGGGCTCGGGGTCCACTGGCCCCGAGCCCGGTGCTCACCGACAATCGCCCCCATGCCCTCCGCTGAGTCGCGGCTGCGCATCGAGTCGCCGATCCGCGTGCTGGCCCTCGTGCTGCTCCTCGTCTTCACGGCGGAGGGAGCGATCATGCTGGTCCTGCCCAGTCTGCCGAAGGAGTGGCACGACTCCGCTGCCTCGAGCCTCCTCGACGCGAGCGCGCTCACGCTCCTCATGGCGCCGGCCATCTGGATCCTCGCGATCTCTCCGCTCCGGCAGCTCTTCGAGGCGCGTGGCCGACTCCTGCAGCGACTCTTCCAGACGCAGGAGCAGGAGCGTGCCCGCATCGCGCGCGATCTCCACGACAGTGTGGGTCAGCAGCTCACGGCGCTCATGGTTGGACTCCGCACCGTCGAGGAGGCGGACGATCTCGCCCTCGCACGCAGGCGCGCGCACGAACTGCGGGCGTACGCAGCCCACGCGCACGAGGAGGTGCGAAGGCTCGCGCACGGTCTCGGACCCACCATTCTCGAAGAGCTGGGCCTCGCCTCGGCGATCGAGAGGCTGTGCGAGGACTTCGAGAGCAGCAGCGGGCTCCACGTAGCCCTGAAGAGCGACGCTGCGCTTGCGCCGCGACTCGAGCCCGGCACGGAGATGGCGCTCTATCGCATCGCGCAGGAAGCGCTCAGCAACGTCGTCCGTCACGCCGCGGCGAGCCGCGTCGAGGTAGCGCTGGTACGGCACGGCCGCTGGATCCAGCTCACGATCCGGGACGACGGCCGCGGCTTCGGCGCCGACGGCGCCAGAGCCACGGCCCCGGAAGACCCCGGCTTCGGCCTCGGCAGCATCCGCGAACGAGCACTCATGCTCGGCGGAGAGCTAACGGTGCGGACGCTCGCCGGCCAGGGGACGACGATCGGAGTCCGGATTCCGGTGAGCAGCTGATCCATGCAAGGACGGATCCGGATTCTCATCGCCGATGATCACGCGATCTTGCGCAGTGGTCTGAGGCTGCTGATCGGCGGACAGGCGGACATGGAGGTCGTCGGCGAGGCCAGCACTTTCGACGAGCTGATCCGGGCTGCCGCGTCGCTCGCGCCGGACATCATCACGCTCGACCTCACGATGCCCGGTGGGACGGGGCTGGCCGCGATCCAGCAGCCACGCGCGGAGGCCCCGTCCTCTCGCATCGTCGTCCTCACGATGCACGATGATCCGGCGTACGTGCGGTCGGCGCTGGCGGCCGGCGCGTCGGGTTACCTGGCGAAGAGCGCTGCCGACACGGCGCTCATCGGTGCCATCCGCGCCGTTCGCCGTGGCCGACTCTTCATCGATGTCGAGAACATGCGGCCGCTCGCCTCGCTCGCGACGGCCGGGCACGCCGCGCCCGGCCTGCCAGCCCCGATCGCACGGCTGAGCGCTCGCGAGCGCGAGGTGCTGCTGGGCGTGGCGCAGGGCGACACGAACCAGGCGATCGCCGATCGGCTGCGGCTCAGCGTGAAGACGGTCGAATCCTACCGCGCGCGCCTGCTGCAGAAGCTCGGCCTGACGAGCCGCGCCGAGCTGACCCGGCTCGTTCTCGAGCTCGGCCTCCTCAACCCCGGCTCGATGGAGGCGCCCGAGGAGTAGCCGCTTCGATGCCTCGAACGCCGCGCCGGGCGCTCCCACTTTGCTCCGCGTGCTCGCCATGCGCTGGCCAGAGCGTGGGGCGAAGCGGCTAAGTATGGAGCGGGAAACGGGATTCGAACCCGCGACCCTCAGCTTGGGAAGCTGATGCTCTACCAACTGAGCTACTCCCGCTCCGTATACCCACGATTATCTCCCGGCACGGGCGTGTGTCAAGAGTTTTTGAAGGAACCCCCTACGGCTCGAGGTTCCAGGCATCCAGCCGCAAGCCCTTGGTTTCATTGACCCTGACCGCCTTCGACTCACCCGGATCCAGCCAGAAGTAGTTCTC
>CAYOIG010000215.1:0-1943 GCA_964403915.1 uncultured Myxococcaceae bacterium | reverse complement strand
ACTTCCGCTCGTTCCTCCCGAGCCGTACGGCGCAACAGGTGCCCAACGTTGCGTTGGAGCCGGAGAGCCGCGCGGGCTTCGACCGGTTCCTCGCAGAGGAGGTTCCGCGGCTCCCGCCCGACGATCCGATCGCTCTCGCCGCCCGCGAAGGGCGCGAGGCCGTGCTCGAGGCGATTGCCGAAGGCAAGGGGGAATTCGAAATCATCGACACCTTCGTCGTGCCTCGAGAGTCGCTCGCGATGGTCGATGGGCAGCTGCAGCATCTGATCGTGCGGGACGGGCTGCTGAGCCACGGAGAGTCTGCCCCCGTGCGCTCGCCGCTGCTGCGTGCTCTCGGCCGCTCGCCGTCGGATGGGCTGGAGCTGCGGCCCACCGAGCGCCCGAGCAGCTCCGCGGACGGAACCCACCGCTTCACGCAGCCCTTCCTCACCGGGTTCACGCGCGGCATCGGCTGGGAATGGGAGCGGCGCTGGAACTTTCCGTCCGGATTCTTCCGCATCACGCTCGGTGCCAGCATCATCGTCGGCCTGCGCGCGCCGATCGAGGTCTCGGGCTCGTACACTCCCGCCCACGTGGAGCGCCGGGACCATCGCGATCGCGAAGACGCGGTGAAGCTGTCGGTCCATGCGAAGACGACCGACGGCAACGCGCAGCTCTACCGCAGCACCGGCCTCGATCGCGACCTCGTCGCTGACGGAAAGGAGTTCGTCTTCGAGTTCGATCTCTACTTCGGCTATCGACTGCGTGCCCTCTGGACCAACCTCGCGCACTCCCGAAACGCACACTATGGGTTCGACGCCGGCGCCGACTTCGAGCCTCCGCTGGGAGGCTCGGGATCGCTGCCACGCATCGAGATTCCGGCGAGCGTGACCGGCACCAGGATCGGCGTGGACTACCTGCACGGAGACGCCCAGATCGGTCTCCAGCCGCGGGCGCGCGGTGAGGTGTCGCTCGATTACGATGCGCTCTGGGGCAATCGCGTGGTGCACAGTCAGACCGTCCGCTTCGATCGGCCGGGAGAGAGGACGATCGACGAGAGGTTGCCAGCGCTCACGGTCGCCGAGGTTGGCGACTCGGCGAAGCAGGGATACGGCTTCCGGCTGAGCAACCCCACGTACCGCGCGGATCTCTCGCTCACGCCGCAGATCCGTCTGGGGCTGACAGCCGGCTACTCGTCGTTCTCGCGCAGCTTCTCGACGGACTGGATGTCGCTCAACGCGCTGCGCATCCAGCTCGGCTCCGTGAAGCTCCCCCACCATCCGGGAACCGTGGCGGAGTATCGCTTCGACGACGGGGTGAAGGAGTACGCGCGGATCAATACCAGCCTGGCGGACAGCGTTCCGGCCAGCATCGCCGAGGCAACGGCGCCGCGCCTCGTCACCCTGCGCTCGGCGCAGAGCGGCCGCTTCGTGCGGGCAGGCTTCACGTCGGAGACCTTGCTCAGCGCACGGAGCTCCGAAGCCCGCGGCTGGGAGACCTTCGAGATCGAGGACGTCGGCCAGGGCCTCGTCACGCTTCGCTCGCGGCAGAATGGACGCTACGTGCGCGCGGGTGTCGGCCCGGGGGCGCTGCTCGCTGCCACGAGCGACAGCGCGAGGTCGTGGGAGACCTTCCGCCTCGTCCAGCGGCCCGGCGGCCGGGTCTCGCTGCAATCGGTCCAGAGCCAGAAATACGTGCGCGCGGGTGTCGGTGGCGACTCCCTGCTCGCCGCCACGAGCGACCGCGTCGGGGGCTGGGAGACGTTCGAGCTGACCGAGGTTCGCTAGGCAGCGGTGGGCGGCTGCGGCTGCTCCTTGCCAGGCGTCTCCCGTCTTGATCCTCGCCAGGAATCGTGGGATGATCACCCCAATGCGGCGGCAGAGCGTCGATCACGACAGCGGGGGTGTTCGGTGGCGCGACACGCCCTCGCGTCGGGGCCGGATCGCGTGGCTCGGTGCCCTTCT
>CAYOIG010000214.1:0-3445 GCA_964403915.1 uncultured Myxococcaceae bacterium | reverse complement strand
TCAGAGACCTCCAGCCACCTGATCCCGGGGAGCTCTTGAATCGGCATGGAAGCAACATCGCGGGCATGCTCGCTCAGCTCCAAAGTCAATCGCCCGAGGTCAAGAAGCGAATCGAAGAGTATCTCGCGCGTGTTGTTCCTGGAGTTGACGGCGTAGAGGCGAAGGCTATCGGACCCAAAGAGACTTTGGAGTTCAAGCAGGATGTTCGAGGTGCAAAGCACCCTTGGCGATTCCTTGCTGCCAGCATGTCAGATGGAACGCTACGCGCACTCGGCGTATTGGTTGCTCTGTTCCAATCGGCCGCACGCAAGACAGAGACAAATCGCCTTGTAGGAATCGAGGAGCCAGAAACCGCTCTCCATCCAGCAGCCGCGGGAATCCTCACTGATAGTCTTAAGGATGCTAGCAACCATACTCAGGTCTTGGTGACGAGCCACAGCCCAGATCTTCTGGACGAGGAGAAGATTCCAGACTCTTCGATCTTGGCCGTAGTGGCGGAGCATGGCGAAACTCGAATCGGCCGCCTCGATCCAGCAGGGCGCTCGTCTCTCCGGGACCACTTGTTCACCGCTGGCGAGCTGCTTCGCATGGATCAGCTTAAGCCGGATCCGGCGGAGACTGGCGTCGACCCCAACCAGCTTGAGTTGTTCGGCTCAGAGCCTTGATGTTGCGACTTGCGTCGATCGTTGAGGGGCATGGCGACGCTGCTGCAATCCCTGTCCTCTTTAGACGCCTCAGCGATCACTTGTCGCTGCCGATCGGAGAGGTCCTGAAGCCGATTCGAATACCAAAGCAACGCCTGATGAAGGCAGGGGAGCTTGAGCGCGCAGTCGAGCTAGCAGCCCGTCAAACTGGACCCGGCGACGCCATCTTTATCTTAGTTGACGCGGACACCGACTGTCCGGCGACTGTTGGACCCCAGTTACTCCGACGAGCTGTAGCCGTTCACTCTGACCGTCGCATCGCAGCTGTATTGGCGAAGTCCGAGTTCGAGGCATGGCTAGTGGCTGCCGCCGGCTCGATTGCTGGGCGTCGGGGTCTGTCGTCGCCACTGCTTGCACCAAACGACCCCGAGTCTATTCGGGATGCGAAGGGCTGGCTCTCGAGGCACTGTCGTTCCGGCTTTCAGTATCGCGAGACTCTAGATCAGGAAGGACTGGCCGCGGTGTTCGATTTGAACGTGGCGAGAGCAAGCTCCTCATCCTTCGACAAGCTCTGCCGAGAACTCGAAGCGCTCCGAGCGCCGTGAAGCCTTTCAGTTGGTCGTCGTAGCCGAGCGGAGGGATATCACCTGAGTCGACGTGAGCCCGGCCGCGGCCTCGAGCTCCGACAAGGCGGAGTCGAGGTCGCGGGCGAGCTGGCCCAGATCGGACGCGAGCTCCCAGTCGCCGATCAGGCCCCAGCAGAGCTTCCCGTCGTAGGAGAGGGCCGCGACGCCCAGGCCCTGCCGCGCGAAGAGCGGAAGCTGCGGGTGCAGCGCCAGCATCCGCGCGCCCAGCAGGTAGAGCGGCGCTTGCGGGCCGGGGACGGTGGACACGATCAGGTTGTACGGGTGGAGCCGCGTGGCGAGCTCGACACCGAGCCGCGTCAGCGCGACCGAGCCGGTGAGATCGGCGAGCTCGGCCAGGAGCTCGATGCCGCGCGCGGCGTCCGCCTCCTTCAGCCGAAGCGTTTCCTCCCGCACGCGGCGGAAGCGCTCGAGCGGGTCGGCCTCGGCGACGGGAAGGGACACGAACAGCGCCGAGACCTTGTTCGAGGCCTCGAGGTCGCCCGGTCCCGCGCGGCGATTCACCGGCACGCAGACCTTGTACGAGAGATCGACGAGCGGAACGCCGCGACCCGCGAGGTAGGCGCGGATCGCGCCCGCGACGAGCGTCAGCACGACGTCGTTCACCGTTCCGTCGAGGCGGCTCTTCAGCGCCTTCACGCGCGCGAGCTCCGTCGTGCACAGGGCGACGCGCCGGTGCGGGCCGATCCGCTCGTTGAAGGGCGTCGCGGCCGTGGGCAGGAGCGCACCCGCGAGCGCTTCGGCGACGGCGCGCTGGCTCTGCGCGAGCGCTTCGAGCGTCGCGCTCGGCTCGCGCGCGTGCTCCGCCGCTCTCACCAGCGCCCGCAGCGGCAGCGCGAGCCTGCGCCCGATCCCATCGATCACCAGGCGCAGCGCCCCCGGGTGCGGCCTCGCCTCGAACGCCGCGCTTCGCGCGACCTCGCGCGCCTCCGGCGAAGTCGACAGCTGCTTCGCGAGCACGCCGATCCCGCCCACGCCGTCGACCATGCAGTGGTGGACTTTGTTGATCAGCGCGAAGCGATCGCCCTCGAGCGAGTCGATGATCCAGGTCTCCCAGAGCGGCTTCTCGCGGTCGAGGTGCTGCGAGAGCACGCGGCCGGCCAGCGCCTCGAGCTGCGCATCGCTGCCCGGCGGCGGCAGCGCGGTGTGGCGCACGTGGTAGTGAACGTTGAAGTGCTCGTCGTCGACCCAGATCGGCCGGCGCGTGATCGGAGTCCAGGCGAGCCGCTGCCGGTAGTGCGGCAGCTCGTCGAGCGTGGACTCGACGTGCGCGACGATGCGCTCGACGTCGAGGCTGCCGTCGGGCCGGGCGAGCTCGGCGCGCGCGAAGATCCCGATCGCGGCGACGTGCATCGGCGTGGAGCGGTGCTCGAAATGGACGAACGAGCTGTCCTGGGTCGACAGGATCTCGTAGGCCGACCTTGCCATGGCTCCTCCTCCGGAGCGCGCTCCGTCAGGAGCTCAGGCAAGCAAGAGGCGTTCCCCGCCGCGGAGCGCCGCTTCGGCGCCTACGCAGCAAGGTGTCGCCCGCGGCCTCATTCCTCGAACACGCCGTGGCGACCCGCCCCGCTCGCGAAGCGCGAGGCGCCTTCGAGCGTCTCGCCGGACGCGATCACCTCGAGGCCCAGCCGCGTCTCGAGCAGAAGCGCGTCGTCGAGCGGAAGCTCCCACTGGCGGTACGACGAGAGTCGGTCGCTGCGCATGCAGCGCTGCGGGAAACGGGCCAGCTGACCCGCGAGCGCGACCGCTTCGCGCAGCGCCGTGCCCTTCTCGACCAGCCGATTGGCCAGGCCCATGATGCGCGCCTCCTCGCCCGACACGCCGCGGCCCGTCAGGATCAGATCGAGCGCGTGCGAGTGACCGAGCATGCGCGTGAGCCGGATCGTGCCGCCGTCGATCAGCGGCACGCCCCAGCGCCGGCAGTAGACGCCGAAGACCGCGTCGCTCGCGGCCACGCGCAAGTCGCACCAGAGCGCGAGCTCGAGCCCGCCGGCGACCGCGAAGCCCTCGACCGCCGCGATCACGGGCTTCGAGAGCAGCATGCGCGAGGGGCCCATCGGCCCGTCGCCGTCCGGCGTCACGCGGTTGCCGCGTCCCTGCGAGACGCCCTTCAGATCGGCGCCCGCGCAGAACGTGCCGTCCGCGCCCGTGAGCACC
>CAYOIG010000213.1:0-10664 GCA_964403915.1 uncultured Myxococcaceae bacterium | reverse complement strand
CGCCGCGGCGACCGCCGCCGCCGCCGCCGCCACCACCGCTGCCGCCGCCGCCGTCACCGCCACGGCCGCCGCCGCCACCGCCGCCGACGGCGCCGCCACCACCGCGGCGGCCCCCACCGAACACGAACCCGCCGCCGCCCGCGAGGCGCTCGCGGCCTATGCACGGCTCTAGGCCGCGCGAGGTGCCGGGCCCCTAGGACGGACCCGGCACCCGAGCTACCGGCCGCTAGCTACCAGCCGCCGCGGCGACCGCCGCCGCCGCCCCCACCACCGCTGCCGCCGCCGCCGTAACCGCCACGGCCGCCGCCGCCACCGCCGCCGCCGTAGCCGCCACCACCGCCGCGGGGCCCACCGCCACCGCCACCGCCGCCGCCAGCGCGGCGATCCTGCGCCTCATTCACTCGCAGGCTGCGTCCACCGAAGTCCTTCCCGTCGAGCGACGAGATCGCCGCATCGGCTCCTGCCTCGTCCATCTCGACGAAGCCGAAGCCGCGCGGACGGCCCGTCTCCCGATCGTTGATCAACGAAACCGACGTCACGGTTCCGTGCCGCTCGAAGAGCTGACGGAGCTCGTCCTCCGTTGCACTGAAGGGAAGGTTGCCTACGTAGATTTTCTTTCCCAAGACCGATTCACTCCGAGCCCGCACCTGCGGTGGGGCATCCCTGGCCGCTTCCGCGCCGGCACATCCGGCTCTCGGAAAGCGACACGAATTCCGTCCGCGATCGAGGAATCGCTACGTATCCCCGCGATCACGTGCGGGAAAGGCATTCTTGAGCGGGATCACGTTCCGGTGGGATTTGCACTGGCGCATTAGACCGATCTGAGGACGCCTCTCGAAAGGTTGGCTAGCACAGGGATCCGGGGGCGCGCCATCCGGGGTGGTCGGTCGGCCCGGCTCGGGGCGCACCGGGCCCCACGGGGCACGCTGCAAGCCGCCAGGACCGCCCCGCAGGCCGATCCGCCGGGGCGCGGTGGGCGGCCGCTAGTCTGGCCGGGTGCGCACCGTGTAGTTGCCGCGCCTCTCGTCGAACTCCAGCTCCACGTCGCCCGTGGCCTTTGCGTCCTCGAGCAGCGCGGCGAAGGACGAGTAGCCGTAGTACTCCTCGTTGAAGCCGGGATGTACGCGGCGGATGGTCTGCTTGACCATCGAGCCCCAGACGGGGTCGTAGTCGCGCTCGAGCGAGCGCACGATCTCGACCAGCATCTCGATCGCCTCGCCCTTCTTCTGCGAGGGCTTCGAGCTGCCGGCGACCCGCGCCTTCTTCGGCTTCTCGGCGACCCGCACCAGATCGTCGTAGTAGATGAACTCGTCGCAGCTCCCGATCAGCAGATCGGAGGTCGAGCTCTTCACGCCGCAGCCGATCACGCGCTTGTTGTTCTCCTTGAGCTTCGAGACCAGCGGCGAGAAGTCGCTGTCGCCGGAGAGCAGCGCGAAGATGTCGATGTGTCCCTTCGAGTGACAAAGGTCGAGGGCGTCGACCACCATGTGGATGTCGGCGCTGTTCTTGCCGCTCATGCGCGTGTGGGGGATGTCGATCATCTCGATGCCGTGCTCGTGGAACTCGCGCACGGCGCTGCGATACTTGCCCCAGTCGCAGTAGGCGCGCTTGAAGACGATGCGGCCCTTCTCGAGCAGGCGCTTGAGCACCAGGTCGACCTTGAACTCCCCCTTCTTCATGTCCCGCACGCCGATTGCGAGGTTCTCGAAGTCCACGAACACGGCGATCAGTTGCTCGTCCGCCACGCTTCCCTCTTTCCCGGGGCGGCATCCTCCGCGAAGCTGCAAGAGGGCGGCCCCGGCCCGCCGATGCTTCGCCTCCTGGAAGGAGCCGTCAAGGGCGCAATCCCTGATAAGCTCGTGCAACCGGGTCGGAGGATTGGATGGCCGAGGCGAGAGGGGCGCCGTGGTGGCGGAATCTGCCGCGTCCTTTGAGATGGCTGGCGGTCGCCGCGGGCGCGGCCCTCGCCCTTTTACTCGCGCTCCTGCTCTTCCTGGCGCTCGCGACCAATCGCTGGATCCGTCCGCTGGTGGAGGAGCAGGCCTCGCTCGCGATCCCGGGCGAGGTCCGCATCGACGGCCTCGACGTCTCCCTGCTCGGCCTCTCCGTGACGCTGCGCGGCCTGGCGGTTCTTCCGGAAGCCGTCGATGCGAAGCCGGTGATCGAAGTCGAGAAACTCCACGTCTCCCTTGCCCGGCTCCCCCTGCTTCGCCGACGCCTCGTGGTGAACCAGATCGAGATCGAAGCGCCGACGGTGCGCGTGGTCCGCGAGGCCAGCGGCGAGCTCGACCTGCTGAAGGTGCTCCTGCCCGAGACGCCGGCGCAGGAGGCCGCACCCGAGACGCCGCCCCCTGCGCCGATCCCGGTGCTGCTGCGCCGCGTGGTGCTCGGTACCGGCCGCATCGAGTTCGTCGACCGCGCGCAGCCGGGAGCCGAGCCACTCACGATCGAAATCCCGCGCTCGCAGATCGACGACGTGGTCGTGACGGGCGATCCGGGAGAGGGGTCTTCGGAAGCGCATCTCGAGATCCGCAGCGAGGGTGCGTCGGTCGACGTCGGCGGCAGCTTCCACCGGGCTGCCGATCACCTCGATGTGGACGCGACCGTCGAGCTCTCGAAGCTTCCGCTGGCGCGCGCCCGCGTCTACTTGCCCGATCTCGGCTGGACCGAATTCACCGGTGAGCTCGATGCGAAGCTCCACTACGTCCACACCACCGGGAAGATCCAGACGGCCGATGGCTCGGCCGAGCTGCGAGGCCTTCGGATCGGCGTTCCAAAGCTCACGGAGCCGGCGCTCGCGGTCGAATCCCTCGCGATCGCGCTCGATCAGCTCGACCTGCTCGGACGCCGTCTCGCCCTCGGGAAGGTGACGCTCACGAAGCCGCGCGTGTTCTTCGATCCAGCGAATCCGGCGAATCTGCCCCTTCTGCCGAAAGGCATTCCGAGCGCAGGGGAGCCGGCGGCGGCGGCTACGCCGCCCTTCGCCTGGTCGCTCGGCGGCCTCGAGATCGAAGGGGCGCAGCTCGTTCCCATCGGCGACGGGCTCGAGCCCTTGACGCTCGACGCGAGCGTGGAGGCGATCGCGAGCGCGTCGCCGGTCGCGACCGCCGTCACGCTCACGCTCGGCCAGGCCCACGGCTCGCTGGCGCTGAAGGGAAGCGCCTGCGCCGATCCGCCGGGCTTCCGCGGCAAGGTCACGTTCGACGCTCTGGCGCTGCCGCCGCTGCTGCGGGTGGCGCTGCCGGGAGCAGGCGTTCAGCTCGTGAGCGGCGTCGCGAACGGAGAGCTCGGCGTGAAGCTCGGCTCGCTGGCGGAGGGCGAGGCGCCCGCGCCCGGCGGCGATCTTCATCTCGACGGAACGCTCGCGCTCACGGGGCTCGAGGCAAGAGCCGGCGATGACGCTGCGCCCGCCGCGAAGATCGGAAAGCTCGACGTCGCGATCGGCAAGCTCGAGCTTCCCGGGCTGCTGCCGCTGCCGGATGGCGCGCAGCCGCCCGAAGGCGCCGGGCGGCTGCGCGCGTCGCTCGCGCTCTCGGTCTCGGGTGTCGCGGCAAAGAGCGGGAAGGAGGGCGAGTTCGGGCTGGACGTCGAGAGGCTCGAGGTCGGCGTCACCCAGCTCGAGCTGCCGGCGCTGCTGGGCGCGGCCGACGCGAAGCCGGAGCCCGTGCGGATCGCCCTCGATCGCGTGCGGGTCGTCGCGCCGAAGCTGCGCCTCACGCGCGGCGAGAGCGGAATCCTCCTGCCGGAGCTGCCGCAGGCCGAGAACGCAGGGCCCGCGCAGAGGAATCCGGCCGCGACGGCGGCGGCCCGCGAGACGAAGGCGGCGAAGCCCGCGTTGGACACCGCAGAGAACGCCGGAATCCGCCTCGAGCTCGCGAGTCTCGCACTCGAAGGCGGGAGCCTGCGCTTCGTGGACCGCACGCTCAAGCCCTTCTACCAGGGCGACGTCACGGGCCTGACGCTCGCGGCCAAGGGCCTCGCCTACCCCGAGCTGCGCGCAAGCGATGCGTCGCTCGAGCTCGAAGCTCCCGGCCCTGCGCCCCTGTGGGCGCTCGGCGCCTACACACCCGCGTCGAGCTGGTTCGAGCTGAACCTCGAGCGACTGCCGCTGGCTCCTCTCAACCCCTACGTTCGCAATGCCTCGGGCTACGTGGTTGGTGGCGGAGAGCTCTCGCTCTACTCGAAGGGCAGCGTGACGAATGGGCGTCTCTCCGCTGCCAACTGGGTCACGCTCTTCGATCCCGAGCTGTCGGGCGGTGGCCCCGACGCGCCGCTCGAGAAGGCCCTCGGCGTTCCGGTCTCGCTCGCGATCTCGCTGCTGAAGGATCCGAGCGGAGACATCGGCCTCTCGATCCCGATCGACTACGACGAGAAGGGCGCGAGCGTGCGGCTCGGATCGGTGATCGGCTCCGCGGTGAAGGGCGTGCTGATCGGTGCCCTCACCTCGCCGCTCAAGCTGCTCGGCGCCGTCGTGGATGCGAGCGGCCGCGTGAAGGATGCGACGCCCGAGCCCGTCCACTTCGTGCCGGGGCGGGTCGAGCTGGCCGCCGGCGATGACGAGCGCGTGGCCGCGCTCGCGAAGCTCGCGGCGACGCGCCCGGGGCTCGCACTGCGGCTCTCGGGTCAGACCTCCGGGGCGGACGCGCAGCTTCTCCGCGAGGCCCGGCTGCTCGAGGCGATCGACTCCGGCGAGGGGCTGCCGGAAGCGGCCCGCGGGCTCGCACAAGTGCTCGTCCGCCGCCGGCTGCGCGCGGCCCTCGAGGCGCGCCTCGCCGGCGAGCCGGCGCCCCTCGAGCCCGAGGATGCGCAGAGGCTCGACACCTGGCTGGCGGGCGTCGAGATCGCGCCGGATGCGCTGGCGGATCTCGCGCGCCGGAGGGCCGCACGGGTGCAGGAGCTGCTGCAGAGTCAGTTCGGCCTCGATGCGAAGCAGATCCTGCTGGCCGATCCCGGGCCGCCGGGCGGCTCGCCCGAGCCGTCCGTGGACGTCGCGATCGGCTCGTGACCCGATCCGTCACGCCGTCGTGCGAGGCTCGGAACATGCCGCCGGATCTCCCCCAGGACGCGCGCATCCTCGTCTCCTCGGGCGCGCGGGCGACCGAGGCCCTGCTCGTTGGCCTCCTGGCACCGCTCGTGGAGGCAGCGCGTGCCGATTGGCGCCTGCTCGAGCTGCCCGTGCGCATCGTCGTCTCCTCGCGAAGCCTGCGCGATCACGTGAGCGCGCTGCTCGTCCGGCGCTTCGGGCCGGCCGTCGCGGGCATCGAGATCGAGACGCTCCAGGGGCTTGCGCGCGGGCTGCTGGAGCGCGTGCAGGAGCCGGCCGCACCCGGCGAGGCGCTGCTGCCGATCCTCGTTCGCGCGGCCGCGCAGCGGGAGCCGCTGCTGGCGCAGGAGCTCGGCGCGCTCGACGATGGCTTCGGTGCCGTTGCCGGCAGCGTTCGCGATCTGCTCGACGCGGGCCGCATTCGCGAGAGCGCCGAGGCGGCCGAGGAGGCGCTCGCAGGCGTGCCCGCTCCCGCCGCGAGCCGAGCGCGTGCGTGCGCGCTCGTGCGTGTGGCGTGCGCGATCGCCAGCGAGCTCGAGAGGCTCGGCATCGACTCGCGTGCCTCGCTGCTCGCCCGTGCCTGCGACGCCCTGCTGCGAGACCCCGAGCGCGCGCTGCCGCAGCGGGCCGTGATCGTGCACGGTTTCGCCGACGCGACGGGCGTGGCCACGGATCTGCTCGAGGCGCTGGTGCGGGTGTGCGGGGCGCGCGTGCTCCTCGACCGGCCGCCGGATCCCTGCGATCCCGGGCGGCCCGATCCGGGCTGCGCCTTCAGCGAGCGCTTCGCCGGGAGGCTCGGGAGTGCGGCCGCCCTCGCCGTGCTGCCGCAACCGCCGGAGGCGCCGCCCGCGCCGAGTCTGCTCCGCGCGCAGGGAGGAGAGTCGGAGCTGCGCGGGATCGCGCTGCGCGTGCGCGCGCTGCTCGATGAGGGTAAGACGCCCGAATCGATCGGTGTCGTCGCGCGCACGCTCGCACCCTACGCGCTGCGTCTGCGCGCACACTTCGATCGCCTCGGCATCGCGTTCTCCGCACTCGGCGCGCGAAGTGGGCCCGATGGCACGGGCCGCCGCATCGCGGCCGTTCTCAGCCTGATCGAGCGCCGCGGCGAGACGCCCGCCGACGTCTGGCTGGACGCTCTCGCGCAGCCGCGCGCCGCCGATGCCTCTCTCGCCGATCTCCGGCTCGCGCTCCATGCGCTCGGCGTGGGACGGCTCGCGCAGCTCGCGGCGCTCGACGTCCCGCAGCGTCTCGGGGGCGAGGCGCGGTACGCGCTCCCCGTCCGCCACGGCATCTCGCTCGCAGAGGACGAGAGCGGCGAGCTTCGTCCCCGCGCCGAGCGGCGCAGCGTTGCGTCCGAGACCCTTTTCGCACTCGCCGTGCGCGCACACCGCACCTGCGAGGCGTTCGCTGCGTGGCCGGCCGAGGCGCCGCTCGCGAGCCACCTCGCGCACGCGAACGATCTTCTCGTGCAGGCGCTCGGCTGGAGCGACGCCGATCCGGCCAGCGCGCCGCTGCTCGGGATGCTCGCGCAGCTCGCCGCCGACCTTCCGCCGGGCCCGAGGCTCGGTGTGGCGGAGCTGTTGCTCCTGCTGCGCGAGGTCTGCGAGGCGCTCGGCTCTCGCCCGCTGGGAGGCGCGGGTGCGGGGGTGCAGGTTCTCGACGCCATCGAGGCGCGGGCGCGTACCTTCGAGCACCTGTTCGTGCTGGGCATGAACCGAGATCTGTTTCCTCGCATCGTGACCGAAGATCCGCTCCTCTCCGATGTCGTTCGCCGGGGCCTGCGTGAGCACGGCGCGGGCGTCATGCCCGATCTTCCGCTCAAGCTCGGCGGGCATGACGAGGAGCGGTATCTGTTCGCGCAGCTTCTCACGGCGAGCCCGCACGTCACGCTCTCGTGGCAGGCCGTCGACGACGACGGCAAGGAGCGCGCGGTCTCGACCTTCATCGAGCGCCTGTGGCTGGCAGGGCGCGCGAAGGACGCTGAGAAGCTGCCCACGCTCTGGTCGCCCTCGCCCTGCGCGGGCGCGCGGCCGGCCGGGGAGCACCTCGTGCTGGCCGGTCTGCACGCGGGTCGCGCGGCCGTGGCGAAGCTCTTGCCGCTCGCCCTGGCGGAGATCGCGGCCGGCAGCGCTGCGGGCGAGAGGGCCGCGGTAGATGCCGTCGCTCGCTCGCGCCTCGCGGCGCTCGATCTCCTCGAGCCGCGTGGCGCGGCGCGCGGCGAGCTCGGGCCGGCGTTTGGCTTCATCGGCGAGCGGGCGGCGGGTGACGCGCGCGGCGCCGGGCTCGCGATCACGACGCTCGAGAAGCTCGCGTGGTGCCCGTGGCAGGCCTTTCTCTCCCGCGTGCTCCACGTCGAGCCGGCGCCGGATGCGCTGGAAGCGCTGCCGGCGGTCGATGCGCTGCTGCTGGGGAGCCTGCTGCACGCCTGCGTCGAGGCAATCGTGAAAGCGGCTCTGGCGACCGAGGACACCTCCCTCGTGGCCGCGCTCGCACGCGGGGCCGTGCGTGTCCCGTGGCCGTCCGACACCAATATGCGTCGACTTGCGACCGAGCACGCCGGCGTGCTGCTCGAGCGGGAGGGCATGGCGCTGCCCGGGCTCGCGCGCGTGCTCGCCGAGCGCGCGCTGCCGCTGCTGCGCGAGGTCTTCGAGCAGGTATGGCGGCCCGCGGAAGGGCGGCCGGCGCTCTACGGCGCCGAGCTCACGGGCACGCTCACGGTGCCCGATGCGGACGGCCGCCCGCGCACGATCTCATTCCGGGCGGATCTCGTAGAGAAGGGCGCCGAGCGCCCGCGTCTCATCGATCTCAAGAGCGGGGGGACGTTCTCGAAAGCGAAAGGGGAGGGCACGCGGCGCAAGCACATGCTCGCGTCGATCGCCCGCGGCCGCACCCTGCAGGCCGCCGCCTACACGCGCGCGGCCGGCGGTGACGGCACCTATCTCTACGCCGACCCCGCGCGCTCAGACGGACATCCCGTCTTCACCGTGCTCCACGACGACGACGAGATGAGCCAGACGTTCGACGAGGTGCTGCGAACGCTGCTGGCCGCCTGGGACCGGGGAAGCTTCCTGCCACGGCTCGAGCAGCCGGAGGGAAGCAGCCAGCGCTCGCCGTGCGTCTCCTGTCAGGTTGCCGAGGCGTGCGCGCGCGGAGACAGCGGCGCACGCCGGCGGCTCGCGCGCTGGGCGGCCGCCCCTCCCCGGGCCGAGGGCCCCGCGCTCGCCGCAGCGCGGGCCCTCTTCTGGCTCCCCGCACGGCCGGCCACGGGCGACGGGGCGCCGGAAGAGGAGGGTGGATGAGCGGCGACGTGGTGCACAGGGAGCGCGATGCGCTGCGGGCGGAGGACGCGCAGTCGCGCATTCTCGCGCAGACCTGCTTCGAGCGGCCCGTCGTCCTCGAGGCCGGCGCCGGCACCGGCAAGACGACCGCGCTCGTGGCGCGCACGGTGGTCTGGGCGCTCGGCGAGGGCTGGGAGCGCGCCGTGCGGCGCCTTGCAGCGGGCGCGCCGACGCCGCCGGGGGACGACGAGCGCATTGCCGCGCAAGTGCTGCAGCGGATCGTGGCCATCACCTTCACCGAGGCCGCCGCCGCCGAGATGGCCCGGCGCGTGGGAGAGACGCTCGCGCGGATCGCAGCCGGCGGCGACGACGAGGTGCTGCGGGAGAAGGACGGCCTTCACCTCGCCGCGCTCCCGGCGGAGGCCGGAACGCGAAGCGCGCGCGCGAAGGCGCTCGTCGGCGCGCTCGACCGGCTCGGCGTTCGCACCCTTCACGCGTTCGCCCGGCGCCTGCTGGCGGCGCACCCCGTCGAGGCCGGCATCCACCCCGCCTTCGAGGTGGATGGCGACGGCAGCGCTGCCGCGGAGCTGGTGGCCGAGCTGCTCGAAGTGCGGCTGCGTGAGGCCTACGGCGAGCCGGGCGATCCGTTGCTGCTCGGCCTCGCGGCGTGCGGCGTTCAGGCGGCCGAGCTCGAGGAGAATCTGCTCGCGCTGCTGCTGTCGGCGACGCCGCCCGAACTGCTGGAAAGGGATCCTTTCGACGCGGCGCGCGTCGACGGGCTGCGCGTCGCGCTCGCCGGAGAGCTCGAACGGCTCTGCGGGCTCGCCGGAGCCAGCGTCTCGGGCAACCGCATGACGAAATCGGCGGCTGACCTCGTGACGCTTGCCGGCGAGGCCTGCAACCGGCTGCGTGCGCCCGCGGGGGACGGCGTCGCGGGCATCGAGGCGCTGCAGGCGCGCGCGTGTGATCTTCTCGCCAAGAGGGTCCCCCTGCTCGCAAAGTGGGCGAAGGCGGACTTCACGCCGAGCGAAGCGAAGGCGCTCGGCGCCGCCGCGGTGGCCGAGATCCAGCCCCTCGTCGCCTCGCTGCACCGGCGTCTCGGCCACCTCGGCGCGCTCGATGCGAAGCGCCTCGATCTCGGGCGGCGCGCGCTCGCCCTCCTGCTCGCCGAGGCGGCGGAGCTGCTGCGCTCGCGAGGCGTTCTCTCGTACGACGGGCTGCTGCGGCGCGCGGCAACCCTGCTCGAGGAGAACGCCGGCGTGGCGGCGCACGAGCGCGCACAGATCGATCAGCTCCTGGTGGACGAGTTCCAGGATACGGACGGCCTGCAATGCGCGATGGTTGCGGCGCTCGCGCTCGGCGGCGCGGCGGAAGAGCGCCCGGGTCTGTTTCTCGTCGGCGATCCCAAACAGTCGATCTACGGCTGGCGCGGGGCAGACCTCGGAGCCTACGACGCGTTCGTCGAGCGCGTGGTTGCGGCCGGGGGGCTCCTGCGCAGGCTGAGTGTCAACTACCGCTCGGTGCAGTCCATCCTCGACGAGGTGGAGTGTGTGATCCGGCCGGCGATGCACGAGGCGCGCGGGGTGCAGCCGGCCTTCCAGCCGCTCCTCGCGCATCGCGCGGGCAAAGGCTTCGAGCGCGAGGGCCGCGGTGCCGTCGAGTACTGGGTCTCGCGCGTGCCGCGAGAAGACGCTTCGGGCGCGACCACGAAGAAGCTCGAGGCCACGGCGCTCGAAGCCCGCGCGCTCGCGCGCGACGTGGCGCATCTCGTCCGCGCCTGCGGCGTCCCGGCCGGAGAGATCGGCGTTCTGCTGCGCAGCTTCACCGACGTCGAGGAGGTGCTCGCCGCGCTGCGCGAGGCGGGCGTTCCCTACGCCGTCGCTCGCGACCGTGGCTACTACCGGCGGCGCGAGATCATCGACGCGACGTGTCTGGTGCGCTGCGTCGTCGACCCCGGCGACGCGCTCGCGTTCGTGGCGCTGCTGCGCTCGTCGGCCGTGGGCGTGCCCGATGCGGCGCTGCTTCCGCTCTGGCGTCAGAAGCTGCACGGCCTCGTTGCGAGGCTGCCCGAGGGCGGCGAGCGCACCCTGGCCGAGATCCGGCAGGCGGTGTTCGCGGCTGGGGGCGCCATCCCGGCGGGCGTTCCCGGCATCGAAGCCGTGCGGGGCTGGGAGCACGGCCTGGTGTTTGCGCTCGAAGCCCTCTGCGCGCTGCGGGAGTCGTTTGCGAGGGATCCCTCCGACGTCTTCATCGAGCGTCTGCGAAGCCTGCTGCTCTTCGAGGCCAGCGAGGCGGCGCGTCCGCTCGGCGCGTTCCGGCTCGCGAACCTCGAGCGCTTCTTC
>CAYOIG010000212.1:0-4599 GCA_964403915.1 uncultured Myxococcaceae bacterium | reverse complement strand
AGCTGGCCGAAGTAGCGCATGTAGGCGATCTGCTCGAGCTCGATCTGGTCGCGCGAGAAGCCCTCCTGGAGCAGCTCCTTCAGCAGCTCCTCCTCGAGCTCCTGCCAGGCTGCCGTCACGGCCTTCGCACCCTGCGCCCAGCCTTCCCGTGCCCCGAACACGGCCGACACGCTCTTGTGACGCCGATGAGCGTAATCCATGCACGCACCGCCCCAGGCGCTGAAGGCGCCGGCATGGGGCACGGTGACGACCGCCTTCCAGGGGGCGTCTCCCGCATAGCCGAGCAGGTGCAGCGGCCCGCCGCCGCCATAGCCGAGCAGCACGTAGTCGCGAAGGTCGTGCCCGACCATGAGGCTGCGAACGAGATGCTCGCGCATGATGACGTTCACGAGATCGACGCACTGCTCGGCGGCGACGTACGGATCGAGCCCCAGCGGGTCTGCGATCTTCTCGCGGAAGACCTTCAGCGACTTCGCGGGGTTCACCTTTACCCGGCCGCCGAGGTAGTAGTGTTCGTTCAGGATCCCGAGCAGCAGGTTGCAATCGTTGACCGTCGGCACGTCGTCGTTGCCGCTCTCCTGGAACACCGGGCCGGGAGTGCCGCCGGCGCTGTCCGGCCCGAGCTTGATGCGGTGGGTCTCCGGATCGAGACGGAT
Source organism: uncultured Myxococcaceae bacterium (assembly GCA_964403915.1). Lineage (GTDB taxonomy): Bacteria > Myxococcota_A > UBA9160 > UBA9160 > UBA9160 > MYXO. The sequence goes on along the minus strand of CAYOIG010000212.1, from coordinate 3,943 downwards.
GTAGGTGCCGGTGCCCGCGCCGATCGATCGGATGTCCAGCATCGGGACGTTCACGTACATCTGCTGGAAGGGAGGCTCGCGGTCGATGGGAACGATGCCCGCAGTGATCGCGCCCGCATCGAAACTCGTGCCCCCGACATCGGAGCACACCACGTTCTGCTCCCGGATTACCTTCGCGACGTAGGCCGCTCCCATCATGCCGCCGACCGGGCCCGACATCACCGTCTCGAAGAGCCGCGGATAGCGGATGCTCGTGACGCCGCCGTAGCAGAGCACCGTCTTCAGCGAGTGGGCGTAGCCTGCGGCCGTGAGCTTCTCCTCCACCTGGACGAGCTGCTTGCGCGCGGGCTCGGAGGCGTAGGCCTGGATCACCGTTGCGTTGGCCCGGGAGATCTCCCGCAGCGTCGGCGCCACCTCGCAGGAGATAACCACGGGCACGCTCCGCCCCGCCTCGTGGATCACGCGCCGCGCGATCTCGGCCGCGCGCTGCTCGTGCGCCCCGTTGGTGAACGACTGGAGGAAGACGATCGCGAGCGCCTCGATCCCCTCGCGGAGGAGCTCGCGAACCCCTCGCTCGACCTCCTGCTCGTAGAGCGGAATGACGACCTGGCCAAAGAGATCGATCCGCTCCGTCGCGCCGCGCGTCAGCCGCCGCGGCACCAGCGGCACGCGGTGCTTGCGATACTGCATGTGCGTGATCTCGGACCACTGGCAGTCGATGAAGCTCTGCGAGCCGCGCCCCTGGACGATCATGTCCTCGAAGCCGCGCGTCACGAGCAGGCCCGTCGCGAGACCGTCGAGGTTGATGAGCGCGTTCAGCATCGAGGTCCCGGTATAGATGGCGGTCTCGATGCTCCGAAAGAACGCCGGACGCTCCTTCTCACCGATCCGGAGGTAGGAGAGGGCCTCTTCGAGCGACTCCATGTAGCCGACGCTCTCGTCGTATCGGGTGGTGGGCGCCTTGCCGATGACGAAGCGCCCACGCTCGTCGACGACGATCACGTCGGTCATCGTGCCGCCGGCGTCGCAGGAGACGAGGTAGCGGGCCATCAGCGATTGCCTCCCTGGAACGTTGCCTTCATTCTCTCTCGCTCCGCAGCCCGCGCCCTCACGAGACCGGCCGCCCGAAAAGTCGCCGAAACAGCCGCAGGATCGCGGCACCGAGAGCGCCGAGCAGCAGGGGCAGGATCCGGATCGATTCAGTCTGTGCCGGCGCGGGCAATGCCGCTCCCGCCGGCCCGTCGCTGATCATTCCCGCGTCCGGAGTCTCGACCGCCACCCGCACCCGCGCCACGAACTCCTTGAAGAGCTGGGCCGAGACGCCCTGGATCATGCCTCGCCCCACCTGCACGACCTTGCCGGTGAGATCGACGCTCGCCTCGGCAATCACCTCGGTGCCGCCCTCGGGAAGGGCCGTGAGGCGGCTCGTGAGGGTGCCCCGGGCGGTGCCGCCGCCGACCTCGCGGCCTTCCGCGACCGCGCGCACCGTATGCCCGGCTTCGTCGATCTCGTCGAAGCGGACGCGGCCCTTGTAGCTCGCCGAAATGGCCCCGAGCTTGACGCGGACGCTGCCGAGAAAGGTGCGCTCGTCGACCACCTCATCGAGCGATGCGCCGGGCATGCAGCCCGCGACCCGTGCCGGATCCATGAGCAGCCGCCAGACCCGGTCGACCGGCGCCGCGACACGGAACGTCTCCCGGATTTCGATCGCCATGGCCGCCGCTCCGATGCGATCCCCGGCCATCTCCGCGTCCTCGGCGGAGCCAAGCCTGCGGCTCGAGCCGCCGGGCATCGCTGGACCTATTTCTATACGCGACGTATCGTATATTTTCAAGGACGGAAGGCCAACCTCGGTGCCCACGCGCGAGATCTACTGGAACATCGTCGGTGGCGGGCTGATCTACGTCCTCGCCGCGATCGCCGCGGGCCTGCTCGCTCGGGGAATCTGGAAGCGCATCCGGCTCTGGCGGCTCGGCGGCCCCGACACCCGCAGCGATCGCATGCGCGAGCGGTTCATGGGCCTGCTCGCCGAGGTCTTCGGCCACCGCCGCGCGCTGCGGGATCCGCTGCCGGGTGTGGCGCACCTGCTCGTCTTCTACGGCTTCCTCGCGGAGGTCTTCGCAACCGCGAACATCTCCGTGCAGGAGTGGACGGGGATCCACTTCCTGCGCGGAACCTACTACCTCTGGTACTCGCTGTTCTCCGACGTCTTCGGCCTGCTGGCGATCCTCGGTCTCGCCTACCTTTTCTGGCGTCGCGCGGTCCAGCGTCCTGCGCGCTTGCACTCGGTGATGGACGACTGGATCGCGCTCGCCCTCCTGCTGCTCGTCTTCGTCCAGGGCTACGTGGTCGAGGGGCTTCGCATCGCAGCGACCGAGCTGGCGCAGCAGCCGGATCTGGCGCGCTGGTCGCCCGGCGGCTGGCTCGTCGCGCAGGCCTTCTCGGGGCTCGGCGAGCCCGCTCTCCGCTCGGCGCACCGCATCGTCTGGTGGCTGCACGCCGCGACTGCCTTCGCCTTCCTCTCCTACTTCGTCTACGGAAAGCTCGCGCACGCCTTCTACGGCACGGCCAACGTCCTGCTGCGCAACCTCGGCCCGAGCGGCCGGCTCGTCCATGCAGACGTGGAGGCCCTCGCCGAAGCCGACCCGGACGCCCTCGAGCGGCTCGGAGCTTCTCGGATCGACGCCTTCTCGTGGAAGGCGCTGCTCGATCTCGATGCCTGCATGAGCTGCGGCCGCTGCGAGGAGGTCTGCCCGGCCCATCTGAGCGGCGTACCGCTCTCACCGCGCAAGCTGATCCGGGATCTGAAGGACCACCTGACGGCGGTCGGCCCCGCGCTGCTCGGGGCCGGCGCGACCGCACCGGCGGGCCTCGCCCCTCTCTACGGCACCGGCGGTGACGCCGCGCAGCCCGCGGTGCTGGAGGTCGAGCTCTGGGGCTGCCGCACCTGCGGCGCGTGCCAGCGCGAATGCCCCGTCTTCATCGAGCACGTTCCGAAGATCGTCGACATGCGGCGCGCCCTCGTCATGACCGACACCCGCATGAGCGAGGGGGTGCAGCAGCTCCTCAGAAACATGGACGATCGCATGCACCCGTGGGTCGGCGCGACCCGGGATCGCGAGGAATGGTTCGCCGACCTCGACGTGAAGCGCCTCGGCGACGGCGAGCGCGCCGAGTGGCTGTTCTGGGTCGGATGCACGGGCGCCATGATCGAGCGGAACGTGAAAGTCACGCGGGCGGTGGCCAAGGTGCTCCGGGCCGGCGGCGTCGATTTCGGCGTTCTCGGCTCCGAGGAGTGTTGCACCGGAGATCCCGCGCGGCGGGTCGGCGGCGAGGTCACCTTCCAGATCTGTGCGAAGACGAACCTCGAGACGCTCTCCCGCTACGGCGTCCGCAAGATCGTCACGGCCTGTCCTCACTGCTTCAATACGCTCAAGAACGAGTATCCGGATCTCGGAGGCCGCTTCGAGGTGGTGCACCACAGCGAGCTAATCGCCGAGCTCGTCCGCGATGGGCGCCTTCGCCCGTCCCGGCGTCTCGATTCGCTCACCTACCACGACCCCTGCTATCTCGGCCGCCACAACGAGGTCTACGACGCACCGCGCGAGGTGCTGCAGGCCGTCTCGACGGAGGGCGGCCTGCGAGAGCTTCCGCGAAACCGGTCCCGCGCCCTCTGCTGCGGTTCGGGAGGCGGGTATGCGTGGATGGACGACGATCCGACGACGCGCATCAACCGCATGCGGATCGACGAGGTGAAGGCTTCCGGGGCGACGACCGCGGCGGTCTCCTGCCCCTTCTGCATGCAGATGTTCGACGACGGCATTAAAGCCAAGGGTTACGAGGAGCGACTCGCGGCCCTCGATATAGCCGAGCTGATCGCCAACGCTCTGGACGACAGCGGAAAACGGCTCGCCGAAAGCACGAGCGGACAGCCAACGTAGGG
>CAYOIG010000211.1:0-2775 GCA_964403915.1 uncultured Myxococcaceae bacterium | reverse complement strand
GCGGGCGAAGGGGGCGCCGAAGCGCTCGTCATTCTCCGTACGGCGCGGCTCTCCTGTGAGGCGGAGGGCGTGCCGCCGGCGTCGAGCGCCCTCGCCCAGTGCATCCATGCCCGCAAGCTCGAGATCTTCCGGCAGCGCAGTCCGTCGGATGGCCCGCGGCAGCGCGAGACCCTCGACCGCCTGCTGCGCGTGGGAGGTGGCGAGCCGCTCCCGCCGGAGCTTCGCGAGGAGTACTGCCGCACGCGCGAGCTCGGGGGCACGGGGCATCCGCTGTGCGAGTGAGCGCTTCGTCGGTTACGGCTCGCGTGACATCGGGCTCTGAGCGATCCGCCGCCGCGAGAGGCTCGCAATCAGTGCGGAACGCCCTTGCCGGCGACGACCGTTCCCCGGCGGTTCAGGCATCCCGACTTGAGCATGAAGCTGCTCGAGCCGCCGATACGGCATAGCACCATGGGATCGTTCGGATCGGGCGGCCTGCGTCCGTCTTTTCGGGTGCCTTCGAGGCCGAGCCAGCCCTGGACCCGCGCAAGAACGGTCGGCGCCGCATCCGACTCGGCGCCCGTGGCGGCGGGCCCGGCAGCAGACGGCGGCGACTTCGCGGCGAGCGCTCCGCCCGGCGCTGCGGCCGGGGGCCGGTTGCCGGAGGGCTTGCTCGCGAGGTCGTTCGCGTGATCGAGCTCTCCAAAGATCTCGCCGCAGCCGCTCGCGAGCAGCGCGGCCAGCACGAGGGCGGCGGGTCGGATCGGACGCATGCCTCTCTCTTCGGCCGGCCGCCGCCGCAGGCGGAGTGCTCTCCGTCGTGACTTCCGGCTGCGGCAGGCCTCTGGCAAGCTCCGCGCATGCCGGATGCACTTCGTACGCTCTACCCCGAGATCGAGCCCCATCGCAGCGAGCGGCTGCGCGTCGACGACCTCCACGAGATCCATTTCGAGGAGTCGGGCAATCCGAACGGAAAGCCCGTGCTCTTCGTCCACGGCGGCCCGGGCGGCGGTACGGAGCCGAAGCAGCGCCGCTACTTCGATCCGGAGCGCTACAGGATCCTCCTCTTCGATCAGCGGGGCTGCGGCCAGAGCACGCCCCACGCGAGCCTCGAGCGCAATACCACCTGGCATCTCGTCTCCGACATGGAGGCAATCCGCAGGCACCTCGGCCTCGAGCGCTGGATGCTCTTCGGCGGCTCCTGGGGCAGCACGCTCTCCCTCGCCTATGCCATCCGCCACCCCGAGCGCGTCTCGGGTCTGGTGCTGCGCGGGATCTTCCTGCTCCGCCGGCGTGAGATCGAATGGTTCTACCAGGAAGGAGCGAGCCGGATCTTTCCCGACACCTTCGAGCCCTATCTCGCGGAGATCCCGGCAGCCGAGCGCCACGACCTGCTGGCGGCCTACCACCGCCGTCTAACGTCCGACGACCCTGCGACGCGGCTGCGGGCGGCGCGCGCGTGGAGCATCTGGGAGGGGAGCACGAGCCGTCTCTTCCCCGACGCGGAGCTGATCGCGCGCACCGGAGAAGACCGCTTCGCGATCGCCTTCGCGCGCATCGAATGCCACTACTTCGTGAACCGCGGCTTTCTCGAGACGGACGGCTGGCTCCTCGAGCAGGCCGGACGGCTGCGCGGCATTCCAGGGGTCATCGTGCAGGGTCGCTACGACGTCGTCTGCCCGATGGAGAGCGCCTGGGCGCTGCACCGCGCGTGGCCGGAGGCAGCGCTGCGAATCGTTGCCGATGCCGGCCACTCCGCGAGCGAGCCCGGCATCGTGCACGAGCTCGTCACGGCGACGGATCGCTTTCGCTGAGCAGGGCGAGGATCTGCTCGCCGTAGCGTGCGAGCTTCGCCGGCCCCATGCCGTAAGCGAGTGCGAGATCCGTGACCGTACGCGGAGCCAGCTGCGCGATCTCCCGCAGCGTGCGGTCCTGCGCGACGAGGTAGGCCGGCACGCCGTCCCGCCGCGCGAGACCCTGGCGCCAGGCCCTCAGCCGGGCGAAGCGCGCCTCTGCGGGCGCGTCGAGGGCATCCCCGGTCTCCCGCGGCCGGGCCCGGCGACCGGCGCCGACCGGGGCGCTGCCCGACACGAGGCGCTTCGCGGGCGGCAGCTCGAGGCGGGCCGGCTGACGGCCGGCCATCACCTCTCGCCCGCTCGCCGTCAGCACGGCCACCGGCCGATCGCCGCCGGCGAAGTCCACCCAGCCCGCCGTCACGCAGCGACGCAGCAGGCGTACCAGCCACGCCTCGTCGCGCTCCCGCAGGGCGCCGAACGTCGGCGTCTCGTGCAGCCCCGTGCGGAGGATCCGCTCGTCGGATTCGCCCCGCAGGAGCTTCACGGCCGCGAGCAGGCCGAAGCGGCCATGGACGCGCGCCACGGCCGAGAGGGCCTTGCGCACGACCTGCGTCCTCTCCTCTTCCGCGACCTCCGGCTCGCGCTCGAGCCGTGTGCAGACGTCGCAGCGGCCGCAGCCGGCGAGCGTTTCTGCCTCGTCCGCGAAGTAGCGAAGGATCGCGTCGTGCCGGCAGGTGCCGCCTTCCGCCCAGCGCATGAGCTCGAGGAAGAGCTGCCATTTGTGCTCCACCACGGCCGCCGCGACGGCGCCGCCCTCCCCGTCTCGTTCGAGCAGCCGGCGCCGCTGCGGGAAGTCTGCGCTCGAGAACAGCAGACAGCCGACGGCGGGCGCGCCGTCACGGCCTGCCCGGCCGACCTCCTGGTAGTAGGCCTCGATGGAGCCCGGCGGCGCGAGGTGCACGACCCCGCGCACGTCGGCGCGGTCGATGCCCATGCCGAA
>CAYOIG010000210.1:0-9779 GCA_964403915.1 uncultured Myxococcaceae bacterium | reverse complement strand
GTCGAGATCCAGAGCAGCGAGTTGAACCAGCCGCGCGTCTGGTCGATGGCCTCGCTGATGAAGTCTGCCGGAAACGAGCGCGCGAACTCTGCGCCTCCCCGATGCGGCGCGCCCCATTGCGCGAACGGCATGCAGCCCGAGTCGAACCAGGCATCGATCACCTCGGGCACGCGGCGAAAGACGCCGGGCGCGTCCGGCCGCTCCCACGTCACGTAGTCGATCCACGGCTTGTGGACGCGCAGGTGGGGCGAGAGCGAGGGATCCTTCGCACGCGCCTCGTCGAAGGGCTCGAACGCGCGCGAATTGCGCGCCAGGATCTCCTCCACCGAGGCCGGCGCGTCGATTTCGCCCGTCACGTCGTTGATCCACAGGTTGAGCGGCGTGCCCCAGAAGCGTTCGCGGGAGAGCGCCCAGTCGACGTTGTTTCGCAGGAAGTCGCCGAAGCGACCGTCCCGTATGTGGGGCGGGAGCCAGTGGATCTGCGCATTGTTGGCGAGGGCCTGCTCGACGCAGGCCGTCGTTCGCACGTACCACGCGGGACGGGCGTACTGGATGAGCGGGTCCTGGTCGGCGCGCCAGCAGAAGGGGTAGTCGTGCTGGTAGCGTTCGGCGTGCCAGACGAGGCCGCGCTCCTTGAGCTCGCGCTGCAGATCACGGTCGCAGTCCTTCACCCAGCGACCGGCGTAGGGTGCCGGCGCGAGGTCGGCATCGAAGGTGCCGTCGGGACGCACGGCGCACAGCAGCGGCAGCGAGGCGTCGCGCTTCTGCTCGGCGCGCAGCACGTCGAAATCGACCTCGCCGAAGGCCGGCGCCACGTGCACGACGCCCGTGCCGGTCTCGAGGTCGACGAAGTCTCCGGCGACCACGCGCCAGCACGCGCCCGTGCCTTCGGCGGCCGCGTACCAGTCGAAGGGAGGCACGTAACGGCGACCCACCAGCTCGGCCCCCGGAACGCGGCGCTCGACCGGCAGCTCGCGGCTGACCATCTTCGACAGGGTGGCCACGAGCGCCTCGGCCACGATCAGGCGCTGATCGCCGTCGCGGACCACGGCGTAGGGAACGTCGGCCTTCACCGCGGCGAAGGTGTTGCAGGGGAGCGTCCACGGCGTCGTCGTCCACGCCAGCAGAGACGTCCCCGGCTCGTCGCGCAGCGGGAAGCGAACGTAGAGCGAGGGATCCTCCACGCTCTTGTAGCCCTGTCCCACCTCGGCGGCCGAGAGAGCGGTGCCTCCCTGCGCCCACCACCACACGACCTTGTGTCCCTGATAGAGCAGGCCCCGGCGATGGAGCTGCGCAAGGGCCCACCAGACGCTCTCGACGTAGCTCTCGTGAAAGGTGACGTAGGCGTTCTCGAGATCGCACCAGAAAGCGAGCTTCTCGGTCAGCTCTTCCCACTCGCGCGTGTAGCGGAAGACGCTGTCGATGCAGCGCCGCACGAAGGGCTCGACTCCGTAGGCCTCGATGGCGTCCTTGCCCGAGATCCGCAGCTCCTTCTCGACCTCGATCTCGACCGGTAGGCCGTGCGTATCCCAGCCGGCTTTCCGCTCGACGAGCTGGCCGCGCATCGTGCGGTAACGCGGAAACACGTCCTTGATCACACGCGTGAGCACGTGGCCGTTGTGGGGCTGCCCGTTGGCGGTCGGCGGGCCCTCGTAGAACACCCATCGTGGTGCGCTGGCGCGCCTTCGCAGGCTCTCGTGGAAGACGTCGCGCTCGCGCCAGAAGGCCCGGATCCGTGACTCGAGGTCAGGGAAGCGGACGATCGGCGCGACTCGCTCGAAGCGCGTGGGCATGGCGGCATAGGCTACCATCGCGGGCATCCGAAGCGAGAGGAACACCAGCGGGGGACGGCCTCACCGCGGGGAGGACTCGACGTGAGGGACTACTTCAACTCGGGGATGCGCCTCTATCTCGATCGCATGGTCGACTGGGAGGGCATCCTCACGCTTCGCAGGGGCGACGCCGTCGATGCGGGGGCCGAGGTCGAGGCGTTCCGGCTCGTGCTCGAGACAGTCGCGGGCCTCGCACAGGGCTTCGAGCGGCCGGCCCGCGAGCACTGGACGGCCGAGGCGGAGCTCACTCCCGACGGCGGCGCGGAGCCGCCGGCACACATGCGCGAGGCCTACGCGAAGCTGCGCGAGGCCGGGCTCGTGAGCCTTCCCATCTCCGAGGCCTACGGAGGAGCGGGCCTTCCGCTGCTGCTCAACGGCATGGTTCTCGAGATGATCTCGCGCGCCGACACGAGCCTCATGACGGTCATCGGCCTGCAGACCGGCGCCGCCGGCGACATCGAGAAGTACGGCAGCGAAGAGATCAAGCGGGAGATGCTGCCGCGCTTCGTATCGGGCGAGGTGCAGGGCTGCATGGACCTCACCGAGCCCCGGGCCGGAAGCGACCTCGGCCGCATCATGACGCGGGCCACGGAGCTACCCGACGGCCGCGTAACGGTGGACGGCCAGAAGATCTTCATCACCAACGGCGGCGCCGAGGTCCATCTCGTGCTGGCGCGCGACGCCGACAGCTTCGATTCCTCGAAGGGCACGACCAACGGCCTCTCGCTGATCCTCGTGACCCGCCATCAGGCCGACGGCTCGCTCAACGGCGTGCGCGTCGCACGACTCGAACGCAAGCTCGGCATCCACGGCTCGCCCACCTGCGAGGTCGTCTTCGAAGGCGCCATTGGCGTTCGCCTCGGCGAGAAGGGCAAGGGCTTTCGGGCCATGCTCGACCTCATGAACAACGCGCGTCTCGGCGTGGCTGCGCAGGCCCTCGGCCTCGCCGAGGCCGCGTTCCACGACGCCAGCGTCTACGCCAACCAGCGCGAGCAGTTCGGTCAGGCCATCGTGAGGCAGCCGCTCGTGGCCACGATGCTCGCGAAGATGGCCGTCAACATCGAGGCCGTGCGCGCGCTCTGCTACCACACCTACGAGCTGGTCGATCTCAACCTCGCCCGGGAGCACGCGCTGGCCGGAAACGCGCTCTCGGAGCCGGAGCGGGTCGCGCACACGGCGACGCTGGAGCGAGACATCGTTCGCGCACGCCTGCTGACGCCGCTGTGCAAGTACTTCGCAACCGAGGTCTGCCACGACATCACGCGGGACGCCATGCAGATTCTCGGCGGCATCGGCTACACGATGGATTCGGACGTCCCGAAGCTCCACGCGGACAGCCTCATCATGACCGTCTACGAAGGCACCAGCGAGATCCAGGCCTCGTTCGCCCTCAAGGAGATGGGCAAGGGCGCCCTCGGCGTCGTCTTCGAGAAGGCCCGGGCCGAGCTCGGCGGCATGGCGGGCGATGCGAAGCGTGCGCCGCTCGCCAAACGCGTGCTGGGGATGATCGCGCACGTGGAAGAGTCGACGAAGGTGCTCTTCTCCGACATTTCCTATGCGCTCCTGCGCTCGAAGCTGCTCGCCGAGATGGTGATCGACGTGCTCGCCTCGACGGAGCTGCTGCGCCAGGCCGGCGTCGTGGCGGCGCGCCTCGACGTGGCGGAATCCTTCATCCTGCGCCGCGAGATCGAGGGCGCGGCCATGGCGCGGCGCATCGAGGAGAACGCCGCGGGCCGCGTCGACCGGGATGCCCGCGTGCTGGCCTTGCTCGGCGCGCAGCCCGACTAGCCCCTGGACGCCTCATGAAGGTTCGTGTGCTCGGGAGCAGCGCCGGAGGAGGGCTGCCGCAGTGGAACTGCGGCTGCGCGCTGTGCGTGCGTGCGCGCGCCGGAGATCCCGACGTGCCGCCGCGGACGCAGCCCTCGATCGCGGTCTCGGCCACCGGCGCGCGCTGGTCTCTCGTGAACGCGAGCCCGGACGTTCGCGACCAGCTCGCACGTGCACCGGCGCTCCATCCGCGGCCCGGCACGCGCGACGTGCCGATCGACACGGTGCTGCTCACCAACGCCGATCTCGACCACGTGCTGGGCCTGCTCGTGATGCGCGAGGCCCTGCCCTACCGGATCGTCTCCACCCACTGGGTACGCGACGCGCTGCTCTCGAACAATGCGGTCTTCCGCCTGCTCGCTGCGGCCTGGAGCGGCGTGAAGCTCGACGAGCCCGTGCTCCTCGATCGCGAGGGGCACCTCGAGGCGAGGCTCTTCCCGATCCCCGGCAAGGTGCCGCTTCACCTCGAGGCGTTCGCCGACAATCACGCCGAGGCGACGGTGGGCGCGCGGATCACGGATCTGCGAACGGGGCGCCGCTTGGTGTATGCGCCCGGCGTGAAGTCCCTCGACGACGGAACCTACTCCGAGCTCGAGGCGGCGGCAGCCTGCTTCGTGGACGGCACCTTCTTCACAGACGGCGAGCTCGCGACCACGCGGCCCGGCGCCCCCGGCGCCCGCGCCATGGGCCACCTGCCCGTCTCGGGCGAGGGCGGCAGCCTTGCGCGCCTCGCGAGCCTGCCCGGCCGCCGCTTCTATACGCACCTCAACAACACGAATCCTCTCCTCGACGGCGCCGCGAAGGAGCAGGCCTGGGTTCGCGCCGCCGGCGTCGAAATCGCCCGAGACGGCCTCGAGCTGGAGGTATGAGCGGCGCGGACGGGGCGACCTTCGAGGCCCGGCTGCGCGGCGTCCTCGAAGCGCGCTACCACGATCGCCATCCCTTCAACCTGCGGATGCACGCCGGCACGCTGACGCCCGCGGAGCTCCGCACCTGGGTGCGCAATCGTTACTACTACCAGACGCGCATTCCGATCAAGGACGGGATCATCCTCGCCAAGGCGGAGACCCCGGCCTTCCGCCGCGAGTGGGTGCGGCGGATCCACGACCACGACGGCGAGCGCGCGGGCGAGGGCGGGCTCGCGCAGTGGCTGGCGCTGGCCGAAGCCGTGGGCCTCGATCGTGCCGAGGTGGAGAGCCTGCGTCTGGTGCTGCCCGGCGTGCGCGAGGCCTGTGACGACTACGTCCGTCTCGTGGAGTCGAGCGACCTGCTGGAGAGCGTCGCGGCGTCACTCACGGAGATGTCGGCCGCCACGATCATGGTGGAGCGTCTCGCTGCCTTCGAGCGGCACTACCGCTGGGTGAGTGAGGAGGGCCTGCGCTACTTCCGCGCGCGCACGACGCTGGCGCGGCGTGACGCCGAGGCAGGGCTCGGCTTCGTGCTCGCCCATGCACGGAGCCGCGAGGAGCAAGACCGCTGCGCCCGCGTACTCGAGCGAAAATGCGAGATCCTGTGGCGGCTCCTCGACGCCGTCGAGGCTGCGGGCGCCCGGCCCCGGCTCTCCCGCGCTGCGAGCCTGCGCTTCGACGCAGCCGCGGGCTGCGACCTCGTCGTGCTGCCCGAGCGGGCGGTCGAGCTCAACGCCAGTGGGCGCGAAATCCTCGACCTCTGCGACGGCGCGAGGAGCTGCGAGGCCGTCGCCTCGGCGCTCCGCCTGCGTCATCCGGAAGTCGAGGGGCTCGAGGGCGATGTCCACGAGTTCCTCGGCCACATGCGACGCCTCGGCGTGCTGGAGAGCACTGCTTGAGCGGAGCGCCGCGGCCGTGGAATCTCGTCGCCGAGCTCACCTACCGCTGCCCCTTGCGCTGCGCCTACTGCTCGAATCCCGTCGCCTGGCGCGACGTGGAGGAGCGTCTCGATGCCGCGGCCTGGGAGGGCGTGTTCGGCGAGGCGGCGCAGCTCGGCGTGGTGCACGTGGGGCTGACGGGCGGAGAGCCGACGCTGCGCCGCGATCTCGATGCGATCGTTCGCTCTGCGGCCCGGGCCGGACTCCATCCCCATCTCGTGACGGCGGGCACGACGCTTCCGCGGGAGCGGCTCGAGACGCTGCACGCCGAGGGCCTTCGGAGCGTCCAGCTCTCGCTGCAGGACGTGACGGCGCAGGCGTCCGATGCCATCGCAGGCCGCGCGCACTTCGAGCGCAAGCTCGCCTGCGCCCGTCACGTGCGCACGCTCGGCCTGCACCTCACGCTGAACGTCGTGCTCCAGCGTCACAACCTCGGCCGCGTGCGAGAGATGGTGGCGCTCGCACGCGCCCTGGGCGCCGACCGGCTCGAGCTCGCGAACGTGCAGCTTCACGGCTGGGCGCTGCGGAACCGGGGCGCCCTGCTTCCGACCCGGGCGCAGATCGAGGCGGCGTCGGAGGCCGTCCGCGAGGAGCGGCGTGCAGGCGCGCGGCCCGAGATCCTCTTCGTGCTTCCGGATCATTTCGCCGGCCGGCCGAAGCCCTGCATGGGCGGCTGGGGCGCACGCACGATGGTGGTCGATCCCTCCGGCCGCGTGCTCCCCTGCCACGGCGCAGCCTCTCTACCGGGACTCGCGTTCTGGTCGGTGCCGGAACGCACGCTGCGCGACTGCTGGCGCGACGCACCCGGCATGAACGCGTTTCGCGGCGAGGCGTGGATGCAGGAGCCCTGCCGCACCTGCCCGGAGCGCGTTCGCGATTTCGGCGGTTGTCGCTGCCAGGCTCATGCGCTCACGGGCGATGCAGCGGCCACCGATCCGGCCTGCGATCGCTCGTCACGACACTATATAGTGTCGGATGCGGTGCGCGAGGCCGCCGCGAGCCCCGCTCCGCCGCTCGTCTACCGCGACGCAACGCCCGGAACGTAGGCCCTAGCCGCGCGGCGGCGGCGTACTGGCACCATTCCCGTTGCCGGCCGCCGGCTTGGGCACTTCGGGCGAGAGGGGGCTGCCGTCGGGACCGAGCGGAACGACGCGGACCGCGAGGCGAACCCGCGACGGACGCACCTCGACCAGCGTGAAGCCCGCCGGCAGCTCGAGGTCTTCGCGATCGAGCTCGAAGCTTCGGCGACCCGTTCCGATCGCCGCTCCATCGATGCGCACTGCGACGCTGCGGGGATCGAGGAGGAAGAAGTCACGGCGAGTCCCGGAAAGCTTGAGCTGCGCATCGGCCGGCTCGATCCGGTCGAGCGCGAACCCGGGCGGGAGATTCTCCACCTCGATCGGCACCGCGAGAGATTGCTCGAGCACCTGCGAGCCCGGCACGAAGGCGGCCCAGAGGCCGACCGCCAGCACCACCGCCGCGATGCGCTCGATCCAGTGCTGGCCGAGGGCCCGCAGCCAGCGCTGGCGCCGTGAGGCACCCGGCCGGTTGATCTCGGTGAACTCGCGCAGCTCGGCCTCGAGAGCGCCCGGGCCCGCGACCTCCCGCAGCACGCCGTCGCGCGCCACCGAGATCGTTCCCCGCTCCTCCGAGACCACGATGCAGAGCGCGTCGCTGCGCTCGGCGAGGCCGAGTGCGGCGCTGTGGCGCGTTCCCCGGTTCCCGAGCTGGGCGAAGTCGCTCGACAGTGGGAGCTGTGCCGAGAACGCCACGATGCGATCACCGCTCAGGATGAGTGCGCCATCGTGCCCCACCGAGTGCGGATCGAAGAGGCTCGCCAGCAGCGGGTCGCTCACGCGTCCTTCGAGAGGCACACCGCCTTCGAGGTGGCGCTCGACGGGCTCGCGGCCGCAGACGACGATGAGCGCGCCGATGCGCTGGCGCTGGAACTCGATCACGGCGCGCACCAGGCACGCCTGGGTATCGGTGGAGGTCGCGCCGCCCCGCCGCCGCAGGAGCCCGAAGACGGCGATGCGCTCGAAGAGCTGCCGCAGCTCCCGCTGGAAGATCACCACCAGGATGATCACGAAGATTGCGAAGAAGCCCTGGAAGATCCACGCGGTCAGATGCAGCTCGAGCTGCCGTGCCGCCATGTAGACGCCGCCGAGGATCGCCATGCCAACGAGCGGGAGTCCGGCCCGCGCCTGGCGCATCCAGACGATGACCAGATAGAGCAGGACGGAGACCAGCCCGACGTCGAGAACGTCGACCGGTCTCACTTCGAACCAGGAGCTCACCATCCTCGGCCCCCACCGTGCCAGACGGCTCTTCCTAGCGCACAAGGGGCTGGAGATCCGGGGGGTGCCCTTGAACTCGCCCCTCGGCGTCTGCTTCTCTCTGGGGATCGAGTCCTGCCGGCCGACCCGGCACGATTCTCGGGAGGCAACCTTGCGTCGCTGCGTGGCCCTGGTCCTGGCAGGCGGAGAGGGCCGGAGGCTGCATCCGCTCACGCGGCAGCGCAGCAAGCCGGCCGTCTACTTCGGAGGCTGCCACCGGCTCATCGACTTCGTCCTCTCGAACCTCGTCAACAGCGGCTTCGACCGCATCAAGGTGCTGACCCAGTACCGCTCGAGCTCGCTGGTCCGGCACCTCTCGCGGGCGTGGCCCGTCTCCTCCTCGCTCCTCGATCAATTCGTCGAGGTCGTTCCGGCGGCCATGAACCTGGGGCCGACCTGGTTCCGGGGAACCGCCGACGCCATCTGGCAGAATCTCGATCTGCTACGCGACCTGACGCCCGAGGACGTCCTCATCTTCGGCTCCGATCACGTCTACAAGATGGACATCGGCCTGATGCTCGCGTTCCACCGGCAGCGCAAGGCCGACCTCACGGTCGCGACCATTCCCGTTCCGCGCGCCCAGGCGAAGGCCTTCGGCTGCGTGCAGGTCGATGCGCGGGGCCGCGTCATCGCATTCGTGGAGAAGCCGGAGGATCCGCCGGGCATGCCGGGCGATCCGGACATGACCCTCGTCTCGATGGGGAACTACATCTTCCGCACCCAGTCCCTGCTCGACGAGCTCCGCCGCAATGCCTCGCTGGAAGTCACCAGCCACGACTTCGGCAAGGACATCCTCTCCTCGGCCCACGAGCGGACGAACGTCTTCGCCTACGACTTCGCGACGCAGCTCTGTGCGGGCGAGAGCGAGCGGGCACGCGGCTACTGGCGCGACGTCGGCAGCCTCGACTCCTACTTCGAGGCGAGCATGGACCTCGTCTCGGTGGAGCCGCATCTCAATCTCTACAACCCGCGCTGGCCCATCCGCGGCGTGCAGCCCTGGGCCGGCCCGGCGAAGTTCGTCTTCGCCGACCGCAGCTCGGGCCGCGTCGGCATGGCCCAGGACTCCATCGTCGGCCCGGGTGTGATCATCTCGGGGGGGCGGCTCGAGCGCAGCGTTCTCTTCCACCGTGTACGCGTGAACAGCTTCAGCCACGTGAGCGACAGCGTGCTCTTCCCCGAAGTGGACGTGGGCCGGGGCGCACGGCTGCGTCGCTGCATCGTGGACAAGGGCGTTCGCATCCCCCCCGGCGAGATCATCGGCGAGGATCCGGAGCGAGATCGCAAGCGCTTCACGCTGAGCGAAGGCGGCGTGGCGGTCGTGACCCGTGAAGCCTTCGGTCAGACCGACGAATACGACGTGTAGGCCGGGGCGAGGGTGCGCATCCACTTCGCGGCCGCCGAGCTGGCGCCGCTCGTGCAGGCGGGCGGGCTCGGCGATGCAGTCACCGGCCTCGCACTCGCGCTCGCCGCGCGTGGCCACGCGCTCACCTGCGTGCTTCCCGGCTACCGGCGCGCGCTGGCGAGCCCGGCCTGCCCGGCTCTCACGCCGGCCGGCGCAGTGCGGCTCGCGATCCCCGGCGGCGAGCTCGCGGGCCGCTGGCTCGAAGGCTGGCTCACGACGAACGTCCGGCTCCGGCTGCTCGATCTCCCCGACCTCTACGACCGTCCGGGTCTGTACGGTGAGATCGGACGCGATTACCCCGACAACCCGCTGCGCTTCATCGCCCTCGCGCGCGCGGCGGCCGCTCTGTGCGAGGACGAGGCGCCGGACGCCCTGGTCGTGCACGACTGGCATGCGGCGCTCGCCGTGGCCACGCTGCGCACGGTCTTCGCGCACGGCGCGAGTCGCAACACGGCGACGGTGCAGGTCGTGCACAACAACGCCTACCAGGGCCGCTGTCCCGCGGAGCTCTACCCGCTGACCGGGCTGCCGCCCGG
>CAYOIG010000209.1:0-4132 GCA_964403915.1 uncultured Myxococcaceae bacterium | reverse complement strand
CGCTCGAGAGAGAGCGCGAGATGCGCACCGCGCTTGTTCGGCACCAGCGCGTGGATCTCGTCCACGATCACGGTGTCGATCGAACGAAGGGCGTCGCGGCTCGACGACGTGAGCAGTAGATACAGCGACTCGGGCGTCGTGATCAGCAGGTCCGACGGTTCGCGCCGGAAGCGAGCGCGCTCGCGCGCGGGCGTATCCCCGGTGCGCAGAGCGATCGAGGGCAGGGCGCACGCCTCTCCGCGGCGGGCTGCAGCGGCGGCGATGCCGGCCAGCGGCGCTCGCAGGTTGCGCTCGATGTCGACCGCGAGGGCCTTGAGCGGCGAGACATAGAGCACGCGGCAGCGCTGCGCGCGCGGCGGCACCGGCTGGAAGAGGAGCCGGTCGAGGCAGACCAGAAAGGCCGCGAGCGTCTTCCCGCTGCCGGTGGGCGCGAGCAGGAGCGTCGATTCGCCGCGCGCGATCGGGGGCCAGCCTTTGCGCTGGGCCGCCGTCGGAGCCGGGAACGATGCCTCGAACCACGCGCGCACGGCCGGATGGAAGCCCGCGAGCGGGCCCTTTCGGGGGGCGGCCATGGGGCG
Organism: uncultured Myxococcaceae bacterium; assembly: GCA_964403915.1. Lineage (GTDB taxonomy): Bacteria > Myxococcota_A > UBA9160 > UBA9160 > UBA9160 > MYXO. The sequence continues at coordinate 3,554 of CAYOIG010000209.1, read as the reverse complement.
AGGCTACGCCGCGGGCCGCAATTCGCACGCCTCGAGCGAGCCGCGCGCTCAGCTTTCGCCGGCCGCCTCCGCAGCGAGCGCCGTCAGACGCCGCTCCAGCGCGAGCACGTCCGGCAGATTCTCGGGGCCGGGGCAGTCGACGGCGGCGCCCTCTCCGGTGGCGTCGGCGGGGGTGCAGCAGGCGAGCGCATCGCCCCAGGCCACGAGCGCCTCCCAGCCTTCGATGCGGCGCCAGCGCGCCGGGATCGCACGCTCGCCGGCGGCCGCCCCGGCGAGCCCGCCAACGAGGGCGCCGAGGGTGACGGTGTCGTATCCGAGCTCGAGCGCGCTGACGAGCGTCTCCTCCAGACGGCGGCTCGCGCCGAGGACGATCGCAAGCGCCGCCGGCACCGCGCAGAGCGCACAGCCCTCGCTGGCTTGCGCGGGCCGGCCGAGCCGGGCCGAGGCGTATTGCTCGAGCCACCCCCGCTCTGCGGGCCATCCGTCGTCGAAGCGGCGAGCGAGGCCGGCCAGCACGGTGGAGACGTCGTGGGCGTGGCTCGGAGCGGCGACCCAGACCCCCTCGATTTCCGGAAGGAGGCGCTTCTCCCGGTCTCGCAACCACTCGGCGAGCTCTTCGAGCAGGGCGCGGCCCCGAGCGGCCGGTAGTGGGTAGCCCGGCTCGCGGCAGAGCTGCGAGGCGGTCCAGCCCGCCGCAAGCGCCACCGCGATGGCGCGCAGCTCCCGATGCGTGAGCAGCGAGACGTCGACGATCATGTCCGCGAGAACGTCGCTCGGCACGTGAGCGAGCGCGGTCGCGACCGGGACCACGCGCACGGCGTTCGCGCAGCCGGCGTCGCCGGTCTGCCCGGAGGCGCGCCAGTCTCCCGCGCGGCGCAGCGCTTCGATCGACTCGATGAACGCGGGATTCGCTCCGCGATGAATGCCGAGCGGATGACCCGGGTAGGGGGTGGCCATCTCGATCCAGCGCTGTCCGATCCAGGAGGGATCGGGCGAGCCGCGCCGAACGGTGGCTTCAGCCAGCGTGAGGGCCTGCTGGGTGCTGCTCGTCCAGATAGGTCTTTCTTGAATGTGCGTCGACACGACTCCGTGTCGATCTCGGATCGTTGACGGGTGCAGCCCCGCGATGGGTGTCCCGAGACAGTCGCCGACGGCGGTGCCGAGCAGCGAGCCGAGGACTCTGTTGCGATGCCGGGGATCGGTCATCGGGTTGGTTCTCCACGCGGACTGTTCGAGAGAGCCGCGAGCTCCGGCGCGGACGGCCCGCGTGCGCAACGTGCGGGCCGTCCGCGTCGGGCCCCGATCGGGCAGGAAGCCTCGATCAGGTGGACCGTGGATGTCGAGCGAGCGAGGGCCGAGGTGCGACTGCACGCCGGAAGCGGAGCGCGGGAAGCCAAGCGCGCATGGAGGATCCCTTCTGCATCGGGCCCGGGGGGAGGGGGAGGGCCTTCTTCCAGTCTCGCCGTGATGTGTGTCAGGTCCGGTCACGTCGAGCCGCAAAAGACCCACCATTCGCCCGCACCAATGATCCGCACCGGGCGCGACGGAGCCACCCCCGAACGAGGTGTGACCATGCGCCGCATGTTTCCTGCAGGCAGGCCCCTTCACCCTCGCGCTTCTCGTCTCTCGCGTCGGTACCGTCTGGCTCGGCGGCAGCGGGGCGATCCTCGGCTCGGGCCTTGCTGAGGCCCGCGCCGCCTCCCTCGCGGGCGGCTAGAAGAGAAGAGGGAGAGATGATCGGGAGCGGCACCACGGGCCTCGGGCGCGGCTTTCGCGAGCAGATCGAAGGAGCGCTCGCGCGCGGCCTTCTGCGCCTACCGGCGCCCCTGCTGCGTCTTCTCGCCGGCGGTCGCGCGGTCCGCCGCGACGGGCAGGAGCTCGACGCGCAGATGCAGCTCGCCTGCTTCCTCCTCGCTCACTCGGGGCACCCCTCGTTCGAGACGCTCTCACCGCCTGCGGCGCGCGCGGAGATCCGGCGCACGGCGGCCGCGTTCAGCGGCACGCCGCTGCCGCTTGCGAGCGTGGAGCAGCGGCGCATACCGGGGCCAGCGGGGGAGATCGGTGCGCGCCTCTACCGGCCCTTCGTGAGCGATCGCCCGCTGCCGCTTCTCGTCTACTTCCACGGCGGTGGCTGGGTGGTCTGTGATCTCGACACCCACGATGCCTGCTGCCGTTTCCTCGCGCTGCACGCAGGCGTGAACGTGCTTTCGATCGACTATCGGCTCGCGCCGGAGCATCGCTTCCCCGCAGCGGTGGACGACTGCCTGGCGGCGTTTCGCTGGGCTGCCGGGCACGCCGCCGAGCTCGGCAGCGATCGTGCGCGGGTCGCGGTGGGCGGCGACAGCGCCGGCGGGAATCTCTCCGCCGTCGTCGCCCAGGTGACGGCGCGTGACGGCGGTGCGCAGCCGGCCCTTCAGCTCCTCCTCTACCCGGTGACGGATCTCTCGAGCAAGCACGAGAGCTACCGCCTGTTCGGCGAGGGCTTCTTCCTCACGGAGAAGCAGATGGACTGGTACCGCGGCCACTATCTTCCGGATGAGCCGGCCGCCCGCGATCCGCGCGCATCGCCACTGCTGGCGCAGGATCTGCGGGGCCTCGCGCCGGCCCACGTCGTCACGGTGGGCTTCGATCCCCTGCGCGACGAAGGAGAGCGCTACGCGAACGCGCTCGCGGCGGCTGGTGTCGAGGTGACGCTCCGGCGGCACGCAGGCCTCGTCCACGGCTTCGCCAATGCGCCGGACCTCGGCGCGGGACCGAGAATGGCGATGGAGGAGATCTGCGCGGCACTGCGCAGGGCGCTCGGCACGAACGACGGAGTCGGATGACCGGCGGGCATGCCGCGCTGCGCCCGGCGAGGCGTGGGACTCAGCTCTCCTCTCCGTCACCGCCCTCGACGGCCGCCTGCACCTTCGCGCGCACGTCGTTCATGTCGAGGGCTTTGACTTGCTGGAGCAGATCTTCGAGAACCGGCGCGGCCAGCGCGCCAGAGTGCGCAAAGACGAGGATCTTCTCGCGAAAGATCATCAAGGTGGGAATGGAGCGGATCTCGAAGGCACCGGCGAGCTCCTGCTCCTCGTCCGTGTTCACCTTGCCGAAGACGACGTCGGCGTGGATCTCGGAAGCCGCGTCGAAGACGGGACCAAAGCTCTTGCATGGGCCGCACCAGGGCGCCCAGAAGTCGACGATCGTGACGTCGCTTCCGAGCACGATCTGCTCGAAGTTCTCGCGGTTCAGCGCAACGGTGGGCATCCGGCCTCTCCTCCCGTGACTTCCGGCGTGCCCCGGCACGCGGAGCGCGGATGGAAGCACAGATCGCGAGAGGGGGCCTCGCGGTTGGGGCACCGCTGGCGATCCGCGACCAGGCGCCCGGCTCGGGTCTTCCACCGAGCTGCGCGAGGGTCTAGCTCAAGACCGCGCCGTGCCTCTCCGATCCTCTCGCTCGTGGACGCCCACGCTACGTCTGGGGGAGACCTGCCGTCCGCGCGCGGGGCGCGAAGATCCGCCAGCCGTGCAGGGAGCCGAGAGTGAGCCTGCTGGGCGACGCTCTCCGGAAT
>CAYOIG010000208.1:0-2615 GCA_964403915.1 uncultured Myxococcaceae bacterium | reverse complement strand
TGGCCGACCTCACGGCCATGGCCGCCCGCGGCCGCCCGATCTACGAGCTGCTCCTCGCGCGAACGCTCCGGCTCTCCCGGCCCTGACGGTTCCGGCAGAGTCGAAAGGGCGACGCCTGCCCTGACACGCAGCACGCATTGCGGCCACTTCCTTGTGTAGCGAGGCCTGCACCGGGCCCTCACACCGGGGGCCGTGGCCGGCCCGTTCCCGAGGATGCCCGATGCGCCCGACCTCACGCAGGAGCTCCGGCTCCCGATCCCGAAGCGTTCGGACCGCGGCGTGGCTCGCCGCCCTGGCGATGCTGGCCTTCGGCGCGGCGCCTGCCACGGCAACGGTCATCGCCCCGGACAACGGCGCCGGAACCGTCGCGCTGCCGCCGGCGGGCATGTACGCCGGCAACCTCTACATCCAGGACGGCCTGCCCCTCGGCACGCGGATCGACATCGCCGCGCGAATCATCACCGCGGGCGGGAGCGAGGCGGCCGGCGGCTTCCTCGGCGGGGACGTGCAGACCTGGAATCCGCCCACGCTCGCCCTCGACCTGGTCGGAGTCGGGACGCTCGCCGGCTTCGCGCGCTCGTTCTCGTTCTCGGCCGCTTTCGTCGAGACCCACTCCGCGCCGCGAGCCCCGGGCACGAGCCCGCAGGTCTTCGCCACGGACCTCGTCTACCTCCAGGCGCAGCTCCCGCCCAACGACCCCGACTTCGACCTGCTCCGGATCACGGCCGGGACGGGCTTCGGGCTTCCCTCGCCCGGGCAGACGAAGCTCGTCGATCTCGGTGGCGGCAGCTGGAGTGTCGACAGCTTCTTCGACATCACCTTCCGTGTCGACTTCATCGGCGCGCCGGGAAGCTTGCTCAGCGGCCCCGGCGGGACCTACTCCGGATCGACCACCGAAACGGAGCGCTTCGACCTCGTGGCGTTGCCCGAGCCGACCACCGGCACCCTGCTGGCCACCGGGCTGCTGGTGCTCGCGCGCCAGAGCAGGGCCGGGGAGCGGCGCCGCAGCGAGTGATACGATCCCCGCTCGCTCCGGCTTCAGCCACGAGCGGCGAGGTTCCGACGCGTGCATCGTCTCCGATCCGGCACCTTGGTGCTGCTGCTGGTGCTCGTCTCCTGCGCCACCAACCCCGCGACGGGCCGGCGCGAAATCGTCTTCATGTCGAAGGAGCGCGAGGCGGCGATCGGCCGGGAGGCCGCGGCGCAGGTCGCGCAGGAGATGGGGATCGTCGACGACCGCGAGCTCGCGGCCTACGTCAGCGCCGTGGGCGAGCGCGTGGCCCGCGAGGCGCCGCGGCCCGAGACCCCCTACCGGTTCCAGATCGTCGACATGCCCGAGCCCAACGCCTTCGCGCTGCCGGGGGGCTACGTCTACGTCTCCCGCGGCCTGCTCGTGATCACGAACTCGGAGGAGGAGCTCGCGAACGTGATTGGGCACGAGATCGGCCACGTAGCCGCGCGCCATGCCGCGGAGCGCGAGGCGGCCGCGGTACCGGTCGGCGTGCTGACGGCGATCGGCGCGATCGCCGCGGGTCTCATCGGCGGTGGACAGGCCGCACAGGCCGTGGGCCAGCTCGGCCAGACCGCGGGCGCGGGCCTCATCGCCTCCTACGGCCGCGACCAGGAGAGCGAGGCCGACCGCCTCGGGCAGGACTATGCCGCAAAGGCAGGTGCGAACCCGGCCGCCATGGCGGGCTTCCTGCGCACGCTCGAAAGCGCGACGACCCTCGAGCGCGGAGAGACCCGGCAGCCGAGCTTCTTCGACACGCATCCGAGCACACCGGAACGCGTCACGGCGGCGGCCAGCTTCGCCAAGACGCTGCCGTATACCCCGGAGCCGGGAATCGCACGCAGCCGCGAAGCGTTTCTGCGCAAGCTCGACGGCCTCGTGGTCGGGCAGAATGCCGACGAGGGGGTGGTCGACGGCAGTCGGCTGCTGCACCCGACGCTCGGCTTCCAGCTCCGCTTCCCGGAGGGCTGGAACATTCGCAACGGCCGCAGCGCCGTGCTCGCCGCAGCGCCGAATCGCGACGCTGCGGTCGTGCTCGAACTCGGAGCGCCGGCGAGGAGCGCGCGCGAGGCGGCCGCGCTCTTCATTCGCCAGAACGATCTGCAGGTCGTGGAGGCCGGAGCCGTCCAGCTCGCTGCGGGGGATGGCTTCCGCGCGCTCGCGGCGCTCCCGACGCAGCGAGGCCCGATGGCGGTGGACCTCACCTGGATTCCGCACGACGGCCGCATCTATCGCCTCACGGGTCTCGTGAGCGGCAGCGGCTACCGGCCCTACCAGGGCGCGTTCGCGTCGGTGGCCCGCAGCTTCCGCAGCCTCGGAGCTCAGGATCTGGCCGGCATCAAGGAGCAGCGGCTGAGAATCGTGGCGGCGAGAGCGGGAGAGAGCCTCGAGCAGCTCGCGGCCCGCACCCGCTCGAGCTGGAAGGCCCAGGAGATCGCCGTGGCGAACGCCCTTACTCCCGGCATCCGGCTGCAGGCCGGACAGCTCGTGAAGGTGGCGATCGCCGAGCCCTACCAGACCCGGTCCGGGCAGAGCCCCGCCGCCCGGCCGGGCTCGAATCCGGCCCCCTCTCCTGCGCCGCGCACCGCCCCGACCGAGACCGAGC
>CAYOIG010000207.1:0-1836 GCA_964403915.1 uncultured Myxococcaceae bacterium | reverse complement strand
CCGCAGCCCCTCGGCGCCCGCGCGCCCGCCCAACGTCGTCGTGATCCTCGCCGACGACCTCGGCTACGGCGACACCGGCCCGTACGGGAGCACGCTCATCCGCACGCCGAACCTCGACGCTCTCGCGAAGCAGGGCGCGCGCTTCACCGACTTCTACGCCGCCGACGCGTCGTGTTCGGGATCGCGCGCGGGCCTGCTCACCGGCCGCTATCCGCTGCGAAGCGGAATCAACCACCCGATCCATCCCACGACGCGGCTGCTGAAGCTCTCGAATCCCTTCCTCGAGTGGATCTCGCGGCTCGGAGTGCTCGACGGAGTCGAGATCGGCCTCGAGCCGACGGTCGATCACCTGCCGGCTTCCGAGATCACGCTGCCCGAGGCGCTTCGGCTCGCCGGCTACGCGACCGGGATGGTCGGCAAGTGGCACCTCGGCAACTTCCGGGAGAACCCTGCACACCATCCGATGCGCCACGGCTTCGACTTCTTCGCCGGCTTTCCACACTCGAACGGCGAGTTCCCCTACTCGTACTGGAAGGGCGAGACGATGGTCGAGGGCGAGCTCGGCCTGCGGCAGGGCGATCTGACCGAGACGCTGACGAACGAGGCGATCGGCTTCATCGACGCCCACCGCACGGAGCCCTTCTTCCTCTTCGTCGGGCAGAAGAACGTCCACATCCCGCTCGTTCCGTCGCCGCGCTTCACGGGCAAGTCGGCGGCCGGCCCGTACGGCGACTCGGTCGAAGAGCTCGACTGGAGCGTGGGCGAGATCGTCCGCGCGCTCGCCGATCGCGGGCTCGCCGAGGACACCCTCGTCCTGTTCGCGAGCGACAACGGCGGCTGGTTCTCGGGAAGCAACGCTCCTCTGCGCGGGCACAAGGGAGAGCCGTTCGAGGGCGGGCAGCGCGTGCCCGCGATCGCCGTCTGGCCGGGGCACGTCCCGGCCGGAAGCGTGGTCGGCGCGCCGGCGATGGCGATCGACCTGTTTCCGACCGCGCTTCGGCTCGCAGGCCTCGAGCTGCCGAGCGACCGCACGATCGACGGCCGCGACATCGGCCCGCTCCTCGAGGGGCGAACGCAGGAGAGCCCGCACGAAGCACTCTTCTTCTTCAACGCCAACGTGATCGACGGCGCCCGCGGCGGCCGCTTCAAGTACTACCGCTGGGTAAACCAGTACATGTGGCCGGTCCCGCTCGACAAGGTGAGCACGGTGGGGGGGCGCGCGTGGGAGAAGACGCGCTACGTCGATCCGAAGACGGGCATCGCCGCCCGCCCGCGCATGCCGCTGCTCTTCGATCTGGCCGCGGATCCCGGCGAGGCGTACAACGTCGTCGAGTCGCACCCGGACGACGCCGCGCGCCTTTCGGCGGCGATCGAGGCGTGGGAGCGCGACTTCTTCGCGAACCCACGCGGCTGGCAGTAGCGCCCGCCGCGGTGGGCCTTCCTGGAACTGGCTTGCCATGGCCAATCCACATAGCTATCTAATAGCCATGAAGCCCGTGAACGTCGCCGAGCTCAAGAACCGGCTGAGTCACTACCTCAGGCTCGTCCGGAAGGGCGAGTCGCTCTTGGTGCGAGATCGCGAGCAGGTGATCGCCCGGATCGAGCCGGCGGGAGGCGGAGGCCGGGCCGCCGGCGCCGATGCCGAGTGGCTGGCGCGCCTCGAGCAGCAGGGTGTGATCCGCCGCGGACGCGGGCGCTGGACGGCCGAGCTGCTGGTGCGGCGACCGCGTGCCGAGGCGGACGTCGTTGCCGCGCTCCTCGACGAGCGAGAAGAGGGGCGGTGAGGTTCTGGGACAGCTCGGCGCTGGTGCCGCTCGTGGTCGAGCAGCCGACCTC
>CAYOIG010000206.1:0-2808 GCA_964403915.1 uncultured Myxococcaceae bacterium | reverse complement strand
TGGAGGGCGCCAAAATAGTTGCCGAGGTGGAGCTGTCCCGAGGGCTGCGTGCCCGAGAGAACCCGCATCGCTCAGGCGTTCACGTACGTGAGCCAGTGATCGAAGGCCGGATCGAGGCCGCCGGTCACCTCTTCGAAGCGCTGCTTGAGCGCGCGGCTCACCGGGCCCGTGCTTCCGTCACCGATGGGACGATCGTCGATCGAGAGCACGGGCCACACGCCTGCGCTGGTGGCGGTGAGGAAGACCTCCGCCGCCTGGAACAGCTCGTCGGGCCGGATCGCGCCCTCTTCCGTTGGCCGCCCGTCGTGCTTCGCGATCCCGAGAATCGCGCTGCGCGTCACGCCCGGGAGCACGAAGTCGAGCGACGGAGTTCGCAGGCGGCCGTCGCGCTCCACCAGGAAGACGTTCTCGGTCGAGGCCTCTGCCACGATGCCGTTCTGATCCACCAGCAGGATCTCGTCGTAGCCCGCGCGGCGTGCGGCCCACTTGGCGATCATCGGCGAGGTGTAGTTGGCGGAGACCTTGCACTGCGGCGGAATGATCTCCGGCCGCATCTTCTGCCGCTCCTTCTCGAGGCGCACCCGCAGCTCGGGCTTGTAGTAGGGCGTGCCCGCATTGTGGGCGACGATGTCGCGCAGCGTGTCGTAGGCCGCGACGGCGACCGACACGCGGTCGTCGGCCGGCACCACCTCGACCTCGATGGAAGGCAGATAGGCGCAGACCTTGGCGCAGGTTGCGCCCGGGTTGGCACGCACGGTCTCCACGATCGCGGCATTGATCTCCGCCTCGCCGTAGGCCATCGGGAGACCGAGGAGCTCGGCCGAGCGCATCAGGCGCCGCGTATGCTCGTCCATGCGGAAGATGGCCGGGCCCCGGGGCGTCTCGTGGATGCTGTAGAAGTCGAAGATGAGCGAGGCGCGCTGCATGCTGTGGCAGAGCAGGTGGACCGTCACCTCGCCCCACGGCACCAGCTTCCCGTTCACCCAGATGCGTCGATCGACCGCGCTCGGCTGCGACATGGCGCGGAACATATCACGCACTCCCGGCGCGAAGGCCGGCGCCCGGGCCTGGGGCCGCCTCCGGCGACGGGGCCCCCGGTAGATTTTTTTTCGGCCTTTCGCGTCACCTCCGGGCCTCTCCCGTCCACTCCTCCATAGGAAATCGGAGGCCCCATGAAGCGCGCCGTCGAGAAAGCTGCCCGGGTGATCGCCACGAGCGCGGGTCTGTACCGCGAGATGGCCCTCTCCGCGCTTCGACTGGTCCGCCGCTAGGGCTCGAAGCGAGGCCCCGGCGCACCCGATCCAAAGATTACCGCCGAAGCACAGGTTCCTGACCCAACAACAACCGACTACCCTGTGCTTCGGAAATCACAGCGCCGGCCGCCCCGAAAGGGCGACCGGCGCAGGTGTTTTCGGGCTCCGGGGTCAGTCCCGGAGCGGAGCGTGTGCCGGGCGGTCGAAAAGAGCTGGCTCTGCGGCCCTCTCGGGGGCTTCCGGCGGTTCGGGCCGCGGCCTGCGGGCCCGTGCGAGTGAGAGGGCCCGGGTCTCGTTGAGCTTCACCCAGGTGCGGGCCGCCAGGGAGAGCGCAAAGAGCAGACAGACTCCGGCGATCCAGAGGAAGTCGATGGGCGTCAGCGAGAGGACGGTCGGCCTGTAGGAGGTCGTGATCCAGATCGCTTTCTGCGTGGCCCCGATGAGGAGGCTCGTCCAGCCCATCAGGATCAGCAGGTCGATGAGCGGGAGCGTCGGCATGGCTCTCCTCTTCCCGGGGGCCCGAATGCGGGCCCGAGCGTTACCCGGGTGCATCCCATCCTACGCGCCGCGCCCCGCCAGGGTCAACGAAATCGCGCATCTCGGGCCGAGGTTCGCTCGCCGGACGCCCGGCGCCGAGGCAGGCCCGAGCACCACGACGCGAAGTCCTGAGCTCAGGCCTGCGGGCGCGGTAGCCGATGGCGTGGCCCGGACGGCGCGTCTATTCTGCCGCCCGCCAGCCTTCCCGGGCGGGTCCCAAGCCGACGTAGCTCAGCTGGTAGAGCAGCTGATTCGTAATCAGCAGGTCCGCGGTTCGAGTCCGCGCGTCGGCACCATATTCAACAACATATTCAATAAGTTACGCCTCCAGGCCTCCGTGACGGAAATCCTCATGGCGGCTGTGTAGGCACTATGTAGGCGGCTGGCGGCGTTGTCGGCCCCCGATGCGGCCCTCGAAAATAATCAACTCTCGAACCCCATGGCGGGCAGTTCGCCGGCCGCCATCCCCCCGAGTGCGCTTCCGGCGAACGAGAGAATCCGGCCCCCCCCCCCTGGGCGGTGCAGTTAACTGCAATCCGGGGACATTGGGGCTCATGATCGTCTCGGGTGTATCGCCCCGCCCCGTCGTCGTTTTGTGTCCCGCGATCGCCCGGCTCGGATTGGCGCGGGCCAACCGCCCAGTCGTGGCATAGTGGGTCGCGGCGTGCACGACGGCTGGAAAGAGGCTTCTAAACCAGTTGGAGGCCGCGAACCAAGACGCCAACCCCAAACTTCTTCGTCTGGCTCTAGAGCTGGCGACGGGGCGAGCGGACACGCGCTCGGGCACCTCGCGGACTGCGACCGTCCTCCCTCCTCGACCGTTGGCCGGCTGTTGCTGGTACGGTGCATGAAATGCAGGATCGATACGCAGGCGACATCGGGGATTTCGGGAAGTTGGCCCTCCTCCGGGCGCTGATGCCGGGGCGAAAGCTTGCCGTCTGTTGGTATTTCGTTCCCAACAATGGCAAGCCCACCAACGATGGGAAGCACGTAGGCTACCTAAAGCAGCCCGAACGGT